>ONWZ01000017.1 GCA_900321645.1 uncultured Eubacteriales bacterium
ACTACTAACAGTTTGTCCACCTAATGTACTTTCCCATCTATATAAACCAACCCAACGAGTACCTTCAATAGTTAATTTACAACCTATATATCTTTTATTAGTAGTAGCATCACTATCAGAAATACTTGTTATTGTCAATCTTAAATAAGCTTTTTTACTAGTAGCAGTTTCATTAGGACAATTGACTTCTGTAGGAGTTATTGTAGCCATTTAACCACTTCCTTTCTAATATTCTAATATATTATTATCGTCTAATTTAACCATATTTAAATTACCAATATTAATACTATTATTACTAGTTATATTATCAGATATTGCCTCGGCTTTACTAAATACCGCCTCAATATTATTATTAGCATCTCTAAAATCAATACTATTAGTATCAAGATGCATATTTTTATCAGACGATGCTTCGCGAATATCAAAACCTTGCATATCTAAATTAAATGTTTTTCCATATACTTCATCAAAATATGGTGTCCAAGGTTGTTTTTCTCCATAACCAATCATTAAATCTGTAACTATTAAACCATTAGTAAATACTAATTTAGAACCAGAAGCACCATTAGCTTCGGCATCGTTATCTTGTACACCTATAAATGAACTATTAAATCTTATTACCGGATTATTTATTGAAGAAGTATAACTAAATTCAATTTCACTCCAATCATTAACTGTATCTGATGTATCAAGTATAGTATATACTTCAGTAAATGTACTATTTAAATAATAACCTAAAGTTACTTTTGCATTACTTGTTCCAGTTTTTCGATATCTCATATTAACTGTAATTAATTTACCAGCATAAGTTCTATATTTTTGTTCTATAATATTACTACTTATTTCATCCCAATATAATTTATCTCTAAAACCAACAGCATTTCTTAATAAATTATTTCCACCAGTAGATCGAATATATGCTACAATTCTATCACTTAGTATTTGTAAATCTCTATCAAGGCGCTGTATTTCACCAGTATAATAATTATCTATATTTGTTACTCTCGAATCAACTCTTCCAATAGCACTATCTAATTCGTTATAATTGCCATTAATAGTACCAACTAAACTATCATTAATACCATCTACATATTCTTGCATATTTCTTTGATTATCATCTATAGCAGTTGATAAAGTAGTTTCAGTATTTAATAAATTAGCATTCCATAAATTAACACTATTTGATAAATCAGTATGTAATGCGTATGTATTTGCTTTATCATTAGGAATATCACTATTTCTATTAATCCATTGAGATGAGTCATATACTGTTCCATCTTGTAAAGCTACAGCAATTGAACCTCCATAACAATTAGTCGGTAATAGAAAACTAGAATTTGATGTAATAGTTACTTCAATATTTTCTGATGTTAATACTTCTGAAATATTATAATTACTTTTATTTGGAACATTCATATGATAAGTATCAATTGCTCCATTACCATCTATAGTATCAATAGTAAATTCATAATTTCCTAAAGGTATTACCATTCCTACTGAAAATTCACCACTCTGACTAGTTAATGTATATGTATTAGTATAGCAATCTAATGGTATAATCCAATAATCACCTTGTTTATAATTTGTAGGAACTACACCAGAATACATAACTGCTTTACCATTAACACTATCAATAAGTGATATTGGAACATTTTGCCATTGCCAATGATAACTAACAGGAGATGTAGAAGTATCTTTATAATATACAAATGTTTTTTGTGTAGTAGTATCATACCAAATATCTCCAACATGTGAATTCTTTTCTAATCCAGTAATCCAATTAGTAGATGGGTCAGTTGATTGATAATACGATTCTATTTTTCCATCGACTTTAACAACCAATGGATTATATTCAGTAGATTTAAAAGTATCATAAATAGTAGTATCTAATTTAGTATTTCCAAGGTTTATTATATCATTAGAATTAGTATTAATATCTTGAGTATTTTTTGCAACTGCTTTTTTAAGTAGTGTTAAATCACCAGATGTAATATCTTCAATTTGAGTATCAACATATACTTTGTTAGCCAAATCATCATCATATACTGGCCAATTGTGATAAGCTTTAGGTATACTATTATTCATTATTCACCTCTATATTTACCAGCCATTCTAAAGTCAATGAATATTCTATCAAATTCACAGGCATATTTTAATGACTCTACATAAAACTTTAAAAACATTATTTTTCTGGCTTTTTCTTTTATTGTAATTGTTTGAGGAACAGCATTTAATGTTGGATCGACAATCAATACTCCATTATCTCCACTAGGAGTTATATATGGACTATTAATATCAAAAATATGTAATAAATCTAATTTTTTCTTACATATAAATTGATGTAATTTATAACCTTCAGTACTATTATATATTTCTTTAATCATCTCTACTTCTTCTGTAGTAGTATCATAAGTAAAGCTACCAAAATGTACAATTCCTTCATTTACATAATAACCAAAAATAGTTTTTATTTCATCAGTTTGAGTACCATAATACATACCTACTATACCGTCATTAGAAGCAGAATAAGTTATACTTTCATTAAATACTAATTTA
>ONWZ01000055.1 GCA_900321645.1 uncultured Eubacteriales bacterium
GAGAAGAACTCATTATAAAGTTACTGCAAATGGTTTAGTAAAATGCCCTAATTGTGGTGAAATGATTAGACCTCACAGAGTTTGTGACAAATGCGGATTTTATAAAGGAGTAAATAAATTAGAAAAATAACTAATCGTATGATTAGTTTTTTTGTTACCTATAAATCACAAGTTTACAAAAACTATTTAAATATATGGAAAAATATGCTATAATTAACTTGAAAGTAGGTAGAAATATGTCGAAATTAAATGAAAAGAAAATGATTGATGAAATTAGACTTCTCGCATTAGACATGATCGATAATGCCGGAAGTGGTCATCCCGGAATAGCTTTAAGTGCTGCTCCCATAATGTATTCTTTATTTGCTAATCAAATGACTTATGATTTAGAAAAGACCGATTGGCCAAATCGTGACCGTTTTGTCTTGTCAGCTGGTCATGCCTCTGCCTTATTATATGCTACGATTTATGCCACAACTGAAGATTATACTATCGAAGAATTAAAGGACTTTAGACATTTAAATAGCGTAACTCCAGGTCATCCAGAATTAAACATTAGTAAAAGAATCGAAGCAACAACCGGCTCATTAGGCCAAGGTTTTGCTACTGCCGTTGGTATGGCTATCGGCGAAAAAATGTTGGAAACTAAATACAACACTAAAAAAGTAGACGTATTTGATTATGACATATATTGCCTATGTAGTGATGGGGATTTAATGGAAGGCATTTCATATGAAGCAGCTGCCTTAGCAGGTGAGTATGAATTAGATAATCTAATAGTTTTATACGATGCTAATCGTATGACTTTAGATGGTGCCTTGGATAAAGACTATAATGATAAAATAGCTAATATGTATGTTTCACTAGGTTGGGATGTATTAGTTATCAAAAATGGTGAAAGAGTTTCTGAAATTGATAAAGCTATCGAAGCGGCTAAACGTTCTAAACTACCTACATTAATTATTGTAAATACCGTTTTGGGTAAGTATTCAGCCTATGAAAACACCAATAAGATACATGGAAAATTAGATAAAGCTGATTTAGAAAGTATCAGAGAGAAACTAAAAGGTGGGCAACCATTCACTATCGATGAGGATAATCTATATGCCTTAAGAAAAGAAGTAAAAACAAGGAATCAGTTAGCATATCAAGACTGGTACCAGGAATATGAAGCATGTATCAAAGATATGAATGAAAAACAAACTGACAATTTAAATGATTTAATAAATGGCGAAGATATAACTCTAAACCTTGAAAAAGTGATTGATAAAGATAAATTATTCTTAGACAAGCCAATGCGCGATATTAATTTTCAAATAATGAATGTTATTTCGGCCTTTGTTGATAGATTTGTCGGAGGTTCCGCTGATTTAGCTAATTCTACTAAAGCTTATTTAAAAAATGGCGGAGACTTTAATGCTGATGATTATAAGGGAAAGAATATTGGCTTTGGAGTTAGAGAAAATGCAATGGGTGCTATTCTTAATGGCTTAGCTCTAACTAACTTTAGGGGCTTTGGTTCAACCTTCTTAACATTTGCTGATAATATGAAACCATCAATGCGCAGTAGTGCTATCATGAATTTACCAGTAACTTATATATTTACACATGATAGTATCCGTATCGGTGCCGACGGTATAACCCATCAACCAATTGAACAATTAGCAATGCTAAGAACTATTCCTAATTTTGATGTTTATCGTCCATGTGATTATAAAGAATTAATTGGTGCATGGCAATTAATTTTAAGAAATAAACGCCCAAGTGCTTTAATTGTAGCTAAGAATCCAACTGAAAGTTATAAATATACTTCTATCGAAGAAACTGCACTCGGCGGCTATGTTATCAGTGAAGTTAAAAGCAGATTGGATGTCATTCTGATTGCTTCTGGTTCAGAAGTAACCCTAGCTATGCAATTAAAACATGAATTATTAAAAAGTTTTATCGAAGCCAGAATTGTTTCAATGCCAAATGTTAATGAATTCTTAAAACAACCACAAGAATATCAAAATCAAGTTTTACCTAAAGGCTATAAAAGAATGGTTCTTGAATTTTCAAATGATCCAACTATGTATAAACTTGTCAAGAGTGATGAAGATATCATCAATATAACTAAATTTGGTAAGAGTGGCACAGAAGAAGAGTTACTTGCAGAATATGAATTAGATATTCCAAGTATTGTTATAAAAATTAAAAATAATATTTAAAACGACAAATTATTTAAAGATATAGTACTATGATAATATCGGTGATATTATGAGAACATACTATATCTTTAAAATTAATAAATACTTTGCTTACGTATATAAAAAATGGCCTTATCGGATGTATAAAATAGTGGAAGAATTATATCACACTAAAGATTACGATATGTTAGCTAGTTATAAGTATTATAAAAGATTTGCTATCGAGTTTAATAAACTAGACATAAATGAATATATTTATAATCTAAATAAAGATAACAAGAATTATTATCGAGATAATAATATCCACATCATCAATAATGAAAAATATAATAAATTATTAGTTAATGCCACTTGCATTATTCTAAAAACTGATGATATATATTCCGTATTTCTAAATGATTTAAATGTCTATCTTGATAACATTTTCGTTTGTGACCTTAAAAATCATGATTATTTTTGGCTAGATTCATTAAATAAAGATAGACAAAAAGAGTTATCTTTAGTATAATTAGTTAGTGAAAGGATGTATTAATTATGTGGAGAGATATATTATATTTAGTAGTCGGCTTACTAGTGGGAGCAGCCGCAGGCTTCTTTATCGCAAGGGCATATATGAAGAAGTATTTGAAGAAAAACCCACCAATCAATGAACAAATGATCAAAGCAATGATGAGTGGTATGGGAAGAACCCCATCACAAAAACAAATAAATCAAATGATGAAACAAATGAATAAATATATGTAATAAATAATGTATGAGATAAAGTACGATAAAAGTATTCTCAAAGAGAGTCTATGAAAGGTGTAAATAGATAGAATGTTTTATCAGAAAGCTCCTCATATAAATGTGATTAATCATCACCGGCTAAAACCGTTATTTAAATTAAGGTTATACGTATGTATAATTAGGATGGTACCGCGGATTAATTCGTTCCTAGAGAATAGATTAATTCGCTTTTTATTTTGAAAGGAGTAAAAAAATGAATATAATTGTTGCCATTGATGGCCCTGCAGGAAGCGGAAAAGGTACTCTTGCCAAAGCCTTATCCCAAAAATTAAACTTAGTTAATATTGATACTGGAGCAACTTATAGATGCGTTGCCCTTAAAATCTTAAGAGAAAAAGTTGATATTAATGAAAAAGAAAAAATAATTGATCTTGCTAAAAATATTAGTATTAATCTTTTAACTGATGGAACGGTGCTAATGGATGGCGAAGATGTTACTAAAGAAATTAGAAGCAAAGAAGTAACTTCTATCGTATCACCCATTTCAAGCATTGTCGAGGTAAGAGAAATACTCGTAAATATCCAAAGAAAAATTGCCGAAGGTAAAGATGTCGTCATGGAGGGAAGAGATATCACAACTGTTGTCTTTCCTAATGCTCCATATAAATTTTATTTGGATGCTTCCATTGAAGCAAGAGCTAAAAGACGTTATAAAGAAAATCAAGAAAAAGGCATTGATATGACATATGAGGAAGTATATGAAAATATCAAAGCCAGAGATTATAATGATATGCATAAAGAAGTTGGTTCACTCACTAGAACTGATGATCAAATCTATATTGATACGACAAACTTAACAGTTGAAGATGAAGTAGCCATTATTGAAAAAGTAATAAAAGGTGATAGAAATGAAGAAAATGACAGGTAATGAAATAATTAGAACATACATTGAATTCTTTAAAGAAAGGGGACATACTGAAGTTGAATCAGCTAGTTTGATTCCTCATGACGATCCCTCAATCTTGTGGATTAATGCTGGCGTAACACCATTAAAAAAATATTTTGATGGCACTGCTATTCCACAAAATCGAAGAATGACTAGTTGCCAAAAATGTATTCGTACTGGTGATATTGAATCGGTTGGAAAAACAGCCAGACATCATACCTTTTTCCAAATGCTAGGTAACTTTTCAGTTGGTGATTACTTTAAAGAAGAAGCTTTAACTTGGGCCATGGAATTATTAACAAACCCTAAATATTTTGGCTTTGATGTAAAGAAGTTATATGTTACAATCTATCCCAATGATGTAGATGCCTATAATCTATGGGTTAAATTAGGAATGCCTAAAGATCATATTGTTAAATTAGAAAATAATTATTGGGAAATTGGCGAAGGACCAAGTGGCCCAGATAGTGAAATTTTTTATGACCGTGGAACAAAATATGATCCTGATAAACTAGGTATTAAACTACTTGAAGAAGAAATTGAAAATGATCGTTATATTGAAATTTGGAATAATGTCTTTAGCCAATATAATGCTAAAGAAGGTGTTCCAAGGGATAAATATGAAGAACTTCCAAGTAAAAACATCGATACCGGTATGGGCGTTGAAAGAATGGCTTGTATTCTTCAAAATACTGAAACCAATTATGAAACAGATTTATTCATGCCAATTATGAAGGGCATTGAAGAATTAGCACAAATTCCTTATTTAGGACAAATGGAATTCAAAGTTATTGCTGATCATGTTAGAACCCTAACATTTGCTTTATCTGACGGAGCATCATTTGAAAACTATGGTCGTGGCTATGTCTTAAGAAGATTACTTCGCCGTGCTAGTCGTATGGGAAGAAAACTAAATATTAATCATACCTTTATGGCTGAATTAGTTGATATTGTTGTCGATAAATATCGTGATATCTATCCTGATTTAGAACAAAATAGAAATATGGTTAAAAAGCTAATTATCAAGGAAGAAGAATTATTCCAAAAAACGCTCCTTCAAGGTGAAAAGATTCTTGAAGATATCTTTAACAACAGTAAGAATAATATGATTGGTGGTGAAGATGCCTTTAAATTATATGATACATATGGTTATCCAATTGAATTAACTGAAGAATGTGCTAATGAACGCGGCTTCATTGTCGATAATGAAGGCTTTAAAAAATATATGGATGTTCAAAAAGAACAAGCCAGAAGAAATCGTAAAGTTGATTCAAGCATGAATGTCCAAAATGAATTGTTATTAAATTATACAACTCCTAGTAATTTTATTGGTTATGAAAAACTAGGCTCAAAAACAAAGATTCAAGCAATCATCAAGAATGATAAATTTGTTGAAAAATGCAATACCGAGTGCTATATCTTTATTGAAGATAATCCATTCTATGCAGAAATGGGTGGCCAAGTTAGCGATAAAGGATACTTAAAAAATGATAATTGTAAGTTAGAAGTTTTAGATGTTATCAAATGCCCCAACAAGCAACATTTAATTAAAGTAAAAGTTTTAGAGGGAATCATTAATAAAGGTGATGAAATATTAACTCACGTTGATAAAGATGCTAGATTAGCGACTGCTAGAAACCATTCAGCAACCCATTTACTACAAAAAACATTACAAGAAGTATTAGGTAGTAGCGTCCATCAAGCAGGTTCAAGAGTAGACGAGAATAATTTCCGTTTTGATTTCTCATACCGTGGTAAATTATCTGATCAAATAATTGTCGAAATTGAAAAGAAGACTCAAGAAAGAATCAATAAGAACATTGAAACTAAGATTGAAATAATGGATATTGAAGATGCTAAGAAGAAAGGTGCTATGGCTTTGTTTGAAGATAAATATGACAAAACAGTTAGGGTAGTTACCATTGGTGATTCAATTGAATTGTGTGGTGGAACACATGTAAGTAATACTAGTGAAATTGGTGCTTTTGCTATTCTTAAAATAGAAAATAAGGGTAGTGATACTTACCGTGTCGAAGGTGCTACAAACAATAAAATCGAAAAACAAATATATGAAGTTATTAAGCCTTATCATGAAGAAATAACCAAATTATTAAATAAAGCTAAAGAATTAGTTAAGCTTGCTAAAAAAGAGAAAGTTGAAGCCTATTTTGATTTTGATATTGAATACCAACTATTAGATAGTTACGCTGATGTTGTTTATTATAAAGAACAATTAGAAAGATTGAAAATTACTGTTAAAAAATTAGAAAAATCAATTAATGAAGAAATGACTAATAAGTCATTAAATAATGTCGATGAATTTATCAATGTCAAGGAAGAAATAAATGATATGAATGTAATTGTAGCTACAACCAAGAATTATGATGTTCCTGTATTAAAACAATTAGTTGATAATTTGACCAATACCTTATCAAATTCATTTGTTCTTCTAGCTAATATAAATAAAGGTAGTGTTAATATTATTTGTAAAACCAATATTGATAATGAAAAACTCCATTGTGGCAATATTGTTAAAGATATTTGTACAAAATGTGAAGGCAATGGCGGTGGAAACAGACTATTCGCTCAAGGCGGTGGTTCAAATGCCGAGAACCTAACAACATATTTAAAAGAAGTTAAAGCAAAACTAAAAGAAGTGTAAACTTCTTTTTTTATAATAAAAAAAGATACTCATTTGAGTATCCTTTCTGTGTTTTTAAAATTAAGTTTAGCAATTTCATTAAGCTTATTTTTACCAAATTTCTTAACTACTTCTATACCAAATTTATCGACGCTATCCCCAGAGCCTTTAGGAAGTTCAATTCCAATTTCTTTACTAATTTTATTCATTTCGCTTAAGAAAATATATCTACTTATAATCGAAGCACAAGCAACAGACAAACATTGATCTTCAGCTTTTGTTAAAAAAGTTATTCCCCAAACCTTGAAACTAGCATCTTTCAAATGATTATAATAACTTTTGGGATTCTCAAATTGATCGACAACTGCATAGTCGTAAGGATATTTCTTTTTATCAGCAAATTGTGAAAGTACTTTATTATGTAAAATGGCTTTCATTTTGTTCATATTCATATCGCTATCATACAGTTTATTATATTGTGTATTACTAAGAATATAAGTATTATATGGAATCTTTTTAATCACTTCTGGAACAACTCGCAAAATATCACTATCAGTCATTTTCTTTGAATCCTTAACGCCCAAATCTAATAGAAAATCGATATTTTCTTTTTCAACATATGTAGCTGTGACAACAATTGGCCCAAAATAATCCCCTGTTCCAACTTCGTCTGATCCGATTGAATTTATTCTAAGAGGAATCTTTCTTTCAATCTCTTTCTTTTCTTTCTTTTCATCACTGCTAGTAACTTTTGCATTACCTGAATTAATCTTTTCCGTTTCTATCCAAAAATCGGCAGCTAAATCTGCATCTCTTCCTTGAAAGACCGCTTTACCAGATTCATATAAAGTAATAACTGTATCACCATCATCAGCCTGTAATATTGCATATTGCGGAGTCTTATCTCTTTTAAATTCACTAAAATAGTCAACCATCATTTCCTTTGTTTTGTCAGAAACAACTAAAACTTTGGTAATAACCGGACTCTTCATATCTTTACACCTCTAATATTATTTTATCACATTTTTATTTATTTTCATTATAATTTATTATATAATTAACATAAGGAGGATAAACATATGAATATAAATATAAATACTTTTAATGTTATTGATATTATTATTGTATTATTTATTTTAATTGGCGGAGTAGTTGGATTTAAAGAAGGCGTCTTAAAGAAACTAACAAGTGTCATTGGATTGATACTAGTCGTAGTTTTAGCCTTTATCTTAAAAAACAAGTTATCCATTTATTTCTATGAAAACTTACCGTTTTTTGATTTGTGGGGAGTCTTTAAAGGAATTCAGATACTAAATGTAGTATTCTATGAAATGGTTGCCTTTTTACTTATCGCTTCACTATTGATGCTGGTATATAGATTACTATTAGCGGTAACCGGATTGATTGAAAAAATCTTAAAAGCAACAGTTATTTTAGGTATTCCTTCAAAAATATTAGGCTTCATCGTCGGTTTAGTTGAAGCATATATTTGGGTATACATCTTTCTATTTGTTTTGACACTACCAATGATTAATATAAAAGCAATTTATACTTCAAAACTTGCTAGTTTCGTTATGGAAGAAACGCCATATCTCTCAAAGTATACTGATAAAACAAAAGATATTTACACTAACTTATACAATATAATTGATAATCGACAAGAAAAAACGAATAAAGAAGTAAATGAAGAAGCTATAAATTTAATGCTAAAATATGATATAATAACTCCTGAATCAGCTCAAAAATTAATTGATAGCAACAAAGTAAGCGTAAGCGAAAATTATGTTGTAAAGAAAGGATAATTTATGGAAATAATTCATTTGGAAAACGAAAAGGATTTTGTCGAATTAATTAAAGAAGATAAAATATTAATTGATTTCTTTGCTACTTGGTGTGGCCCTTGTAAAATGTTAAGCCCTATTTTAGAAAAAGTAGAAAGCAATCTAAAAGTAGTCAAAGTTGATGTTGATGAATTTGAAGATTTGGCAAGAGAATACGGAGTTATGTCAATTCCAACATTGGTAGTATTAGAAAATGGCAAAGAAGTAAATCGCCATATTGGCTTCATTGATAAAAACAACTTAGAAAGTTTTTTGAAATAGTGTATCAAAAAAAGGTTGACAGCATATATTTAATGTGTTAATATATTAAATGTGTGAAGGAGGAATAAATATGGCAGTAAAAATGAGATTAAAA
>ONWZ01000098.1 GCA_900321645.1 uncultured Eubacteriales bacterium
ATGAATAAATTTGAAAGAGCAGAAATAAACAAAGAAATTGAATTAAAGCGTAGTCAAATAGAAAGATTACAAAAACAAGTAAATACAGCTGATGCTGAATTAAAAGATATAGATGCTGCTCAAAAACTAAAAACGCGCATAGAAGAAACATCGAAACTCAAAACTATTAATGATAATAATGCGACATCTACTAAAGGAATGACATTAGACAAATGGGAAAACAAAATATATGGTGGAAAACTTAATAGGACAAAAGAAGGATATGAAGAGGCTATAATAGCTAAAGACAAATTAATTAAAGAACAAGAAATATTACTTGATAAAATTGCAAAAGGAACGGCAACACCAGAAGAAATTGATTATATATCAAGCGGCCGCATGGCAAAACAAATAATGCAAAAAGACAGAGCAATACGAGCAATAGAAAAGACAATGGATAAGTCATATTCTGCAACTGAAGCAATTGAAAGTGATCGTATCTTTTCAGCTAAAAACAGCATTGTAGACGGATCGACAACGCTTATGCAAATAACAAAAGAAAGTGCCCTACATACTAACCCAAATCATGTTTATCGAGTTACTGGAAACAATCAATTAAACGATATAATTAACACTGGATATGTAAGACCTCGTGGCACAAAAGCAAAGGGCAGTGGTGCACTTAATCAAGTATATTGGACGCGAGGCCATGAAAAAGTCAATTATGATTTGCCTGTAGGCTTAAGTGGCAAAGTTGTATTAGAAGTACCAATTGAAAAGATTTCTGATGGTCAAATTGGTGCAATATCACTCGATGATTTATCTGGAATATGGAAATATGATAAAGAAACAGGAAAAAATATAAATATAATAGATCAAGTAAGAAAATTATATAATAGTAAATAAAATAGAAAGGAGACACTAGAATGCAAGAAAAATTTTTACCAATAGGTACAGTAGTAATGCTAAAAGGCGGCACTAAAAGATTAATGGTTACAGGATTTTGCATGTACGATAAAAACAATACTCAAAAAATGTATGATTATTGTGGATGTTTATATCCAGAAGGAATGATTTCAAGTGACCAAACAGCGTTATTTGATCATGATCAAATAGAAAAATTATATTATGTTGGCTTACAAGATGAAGAAGAAAAGAAATTTAAAGAACAATTAAAGGAACTATTAGCAAATCCTGAACAACTTAACAAGGCTACAGAAACTATACTAAAACAAGAAGAAACAGAAGAGTTTGATCCTAGAAAAGTACCACCAATTGGCCCTGGATTATAGAATTAAAGATTACCAATTAAGGTAATCTTTTTTTGCTTATATAATTATATATATGATATAATATTGTAAAGTGGAGGATATATGAAAAAAAGAAAAATTATAATATTAAGCATTATTCTAGCAGTAATTGTATGCTTTTTAGGAGTGATTATTATTAATAAAGTAAAAACTAAAATAGAAAAAGATGAAAACCAAAAATATAGTTATATCAATGGCGAGTTTAATTTTAATTTAATAAAGACGGTCAATGAAAATAGAAAAACTAACTATTTAATTAGTCCATATTCAATTGAAATAGCATTAAATATGCTAAAAGATGGTGCTAATGATGTAACTTATGATGAAATTGAAAAAGTAATTGGGACACGCAGCATTAATAATGTAATTATCAAAGATCATATTGGCGTAGCAAATGCGGCCTTTATCAAAAATGAATATAAGCAATATGTTAAAGAATCATACTATAATACATTAAAAGATAAATATCAAAGTGAAATATTATATGACGAATTTAAAACCCCTAAAGTAATTAATAATTGGGTTAATGACAAAACCAATGGTATGATTGATAAAATACTAGATCAAGTGGATGAAGATTTTGTGTTAGGATTAGCTAATGCATTAGCAATTGATGTTGAATGGGATAGTCCTTTTGAATGCATCTCAACGACCAGTGAAAAATTTGTTAAAGCAAATGGTAAAACAATGGAAACAGAAATGATGCATAAGACTTTTGAGTATGGCAATCTAAAATATATTCAAAATAAAGAAGCAACGGGAATTATCATTCCATATAAAAAATATGACAAGGATGGTAAAGAAACATTCGAAGATGCAAGTAATCTTGAATTTGTAGCCATTTTACCAAAAAAAGATATAAATACCTATATTAATAATTTAAATAGCGATAAATTAAATGATTTATATACAAGTGCTAAAGAAATAACTGATGATATTGCAATTGATTTATCACTTCCAAGATTTAAATATGATTATGAATTAGAAAATTTTAAAGAAGTACTTATGAAACTAGGAATTAAGGATGCTTTTGATCCAAATGATGCCAATTTCACAAACATTATGGATAGCAATGATGAAATTGATAACATCTATGTTGGTGAAGCTATTCATAAAACGCATATCAATCTAAATGAAAAGGGTACTAAAGCAGCAGCGATTACATACTTTGGAATGTATAAAAACACTGCTATGCCTAAAATAAAAGAAAAAATTGAAATAAAGTTTGATAAACCATTCATTTATATGATAAAAGATACTAAAACAAATGAAATGCTATTCTTTGGAGTGGTGTATGAACCAAATGAATGGAATGGTAGCACATGTAGTGAAGAAAATTAGTATTATGTAAAATAACTTTAAAATAATTGACGATATTACGATAATATAATATAATTAATATGATAATAATCAATAAAATAAGAAGGGAAGTAAAATTATGAATTGTAAAAAATGTGGAAATCCATTGGCACCAACTGATACATTCTGTCCAAAATGTGGTGAACCAGTAGAATCTATTCAATCTGTAGTGTCAACACCAGTAGAACCAGTAACTCCAGTTCCAGCACCAATGCTAGAACCTGTACAACCTGCTGAGCCCACGCCTATGGAGGTTTCAACACCGGTAGCACCACAACCAGTTGAAACTGTAACATCAAACAATGCTCAACCTACCGTAGAACCTACACAACAAATGGTAACTCCTGAACCAATACCTGCCGATAATCAAACACCAGTAGAACCAGTTGGAATAGTTCCACCACCAATGCCAAATCCAGGTGTTCAACCTCAACCAATTAGTGCTCAACCAGTAGTTAATCAACAACCAGTTCAACCAACTAACCAAGAAGCACCAAAGAAAAATAATGCATTTAAAATTATCGTTATTATATTAGTAGCAATAATAGTAATATTTGGTGGACTACTATTATATAAAAAATTAGCACCAGCCAATACAGGTGATATTGTTGATAATGGTGTTGATGGTAGTCAACCAACAGATATAAATAATGGTAATAATAACACTTTTGAATACAAAGAATTTCAATTATCTATTCCAAATAATTACGTGGCAACTATTACTGATAAGGGATATCTAAATCTTACCAATAAATTAGATAAAATTGCAATCAGCACGGCTATATATAGAGGATATCTAATTGATGATGTAAATGATGAACTAGAAGATATAAAGCAAAATCTTGTAAATAGTGGTGCCACGATTATTTCAACTGATAGTAAGCAATATGAAGGCATTGATTGGGTAATTATTAATATGACAGTTCCATATGAAGAACAAACAATGCCAGTTGTTTATGGAATATCTAGTTTAGGTAATTATAGTATTACTGACAATTATCTTTATAATTTTGGAACTAATAGCTCAGAAAGCATTTTGATGGAATTATCTAAAATGTATGCCAATGCCACGTATAATGGAACTAAGCAGTTTTCAGCTACTGATGAAAAAGACGAAATGGAAGTAAATTTAGATACTTCATTCGATAAAACAATATTTGATGAATAAAGTAAGTGAGTGTAAACACTTACTTTTTTTCTTGAAAAAATAGTAATCGATGCTATAATAAAATAAAGTAGGGAAGTGTGTTATATGATATGTCACAATTGCGGTCATAATAATCGTGAAGGATCATCTTTTTGTGAAGGTTGTGGATCATCGCTTTTAGCAAACACATCAAAACCGCAAAAACTAGATTTAACGAAAAATCAAAAGACGATAATAATAGCATTATTGTCAGTAATAGTTATTATCTTTGGACTACTTATCTTTATGCCAGATAGTAATAAAACTAGAACGATTATGATATATGTCGTAGGTAGCAATCTTGAAACTGATGCTGGTATAGTAACTAAGGATATTGCTTCCATCGATCCCCAAAAAATCGACTTAAAAAAAGTTAATGTCTTGCTATATACCGGTGGAACAAAAAAATGGCATAATTTCATCAGTAATGAAGATAATGGCATATATATATTAAAAAGCAATGGTTTTGAAAAATTAAAATCTGAACAGCAATATAATTTGGGAGATCCAGATACGTTATCAAATTTTTTGAAATACAGTTATGAAAACTATAAAGCAAATAAATATGACTTAATATTATACGATCATGGGGGAGCTATAGATGGCGCTATATATGACGATATAAGTAAAGATAATTTGACATTAGAAGACATGGAAACAGCACTTAAAAATAGCCCATTCAATGGGAATAAAAAATTAGATGCAGTACTATTTAGAACATGTTTAAATGGGACAATTGAATTAGCTAATTTATTTTATCCATATGCTAATTATTTAATTGGATCGGAAGAAGTTTCGTATGGTTCTAACTATACCAGTGTTTTGAATTTCATCAATGATTTAAAGGGAAATGATAGTGGCAAAGAATTTGGTATAAAGTTTGTCGAAGCATATGAACAGCAAATGTCTAAAATGTTTTCATTTGATGATCTTATTTATACATATTCGGTAATTGATTTATCAAAAATACCCAAAATAAACGAATTGTTAGGAACATATATTCAAAATGTTGATCTATCAAATAACTATAATGCAATATCTAAAATAAGGGCTAATATGTACCAATATGGTGTCGAATCACCATCTTACGATATGGTTGATTTATATGATTTAATAAATAGTATCAAAGATTATTCAACCAAAGATAGTAGTGAATTGTTAAATGCAATCGAAGAGTGCGTTATCTATAATAAATCAAACAATGATACCTCTCATGGATTATCAGTATATTTTCCATATAGTGGAAAAAAAGGTATGCAAAATAAATTCTTGGATATATATTCAAATTTGAATTATTCCAATGAATATAAAGAATTTATTAATACTTTCAATACTATGAAATTATCTCCATCAAGTTTTAGTTTTAACGTCGCCGATAATAAAATTGAAAAAACTGATACAACCCAAAGCGTATCAATGCAATTAACACAAGAACAGGTTAATAATTATGCTTATGCCACATTTGCAATTTTTGAACAGGACACCGAACATCCTAACTATTACTGGATACTACTAAGTTCTGATAATGTAACATTATCTAATGATGGTTTACTTACTGCAAATTATGCAAATAGTTTTATAAAAATATATGATAAAGAGGATAATAAAGATTATTATCTAGGTATAACTACCCGTCAAAAATATGGTAAAAAAGTAACCGGTATATTATATGACAAAAAAGAAACGACTGAAGAAACAGTTCAAATGGAATCAGATCCAGTTGTTGATTTATATATTGTCAATGATAAAAAAGGAAATCCCACAATCAAAAATGCTAAAGTAAGAAGTAATAATGAATATTTAGATGGTATAATGCTAAATGTCGATGATTATGACACTTACTATATTATAAGAAGTGAACGAAAAATACTAGATGACAATGGCAATGTTCTAGAAACTAGCGAATGGGAAAGCCCCCCGACATTACATTTTTTAGTAGGTAAAACTGAAGAATTAAAAACTCAACTAAAATATACAAGTTTAGATAAAGGAGATAACTATTATGCCGTATTCTTTGTAACAGATGTTAATAATGAAGTTTCTTATTCTAAATTGATAAAGGTAGGTGAATAATATGAATAATGAAGAACAAAATATAAATATGAGTAATCAAACAATGACTTCTAATGTAACAACTTATCAAACTAGCAATCAAAACATCCCTCCTAAAAAAGAAAACAAAAACATCATAACAATAATCATAATAATTGTTGCCATGATTGTATCCTTTATAGGTGGTATGTATTATGATAAAACATTCAATGCTAAATCAGCTGATAAATGTACCGGTGATACTACGAACAATAATACAGATGATTTATTAAGTAGAAACTATACTTTCAATAATTTTAATCCAAAAGCATCCGAAATTAAAGCGGGAAATGAAGATGAATTAACGAAAGGAATTGAAATTAAAAATATCTTCTTTAATCCCAAAAGTAAAGAAGCATATAGTAAATATCGCGAAGCATATGTGTATGGTAAAAATAACAATTCAGTACCAGTTCACATAAATATAATCACTGAATACTATGATGAATCTGGTAAAAGAATTGACAAAACAACGGCTTATAGTTATGTATATGCGGGCAGTGAATTTGTTAGCAGATTAGATGTTAAAGATGATTCACTATATAAAACAGTTAAAATATCTTATACAACTGATAAAAACAAAAGTTACGAAACGACAATAAATTCTGACCAATTCGAAGTAACAACAAATATTACAACAGATAAAACGATAACGGCATTTATAAAGAATAATTCAGATCAAAAAGCATTATACATAGATGTAGTATGCTTATATTATAAAGCTGGCAAAGTAGTATTTGCTGTGAAAGGATACGTATCAGGAATTGAATCAGGTAAAACTGAAGAAGCAAAATTCTATACCAACCAATATCTAAGATTAGCACCTGAATATAATAGCGAAATGATGGAATTTGACGACTATAAAGCATTCATTCAGGGAGCAAGATATTCGAACGAGGATGCATATTGAAAATAGGGTATTTTACCTTATTTTTTTATTAATTAAAAAAAGTGTAAAAAAAGCATAAAAAACACTTGCATTTCATATTATTTTCGTATATAATTAATAAATGTGTGACTGGCTTAGATGGGCGAAGTTGCTGATACACCAGGCGGAGTTGATAAAACAAAGCCTAGAAATCAGGTAATTTGTTCCGGAGCAAGTCTATACTAGATATAGGCGAAGGGAGGATATTGATATGTCAAGCACAAAAGTGAGAATTAAATTAAAAGCTTATGA
>ONWZ01000041.1 GCA_900321645.1 uncultured Eubacteriales bacterium
AAAAAATAAATGGTGGGCGATACAGGACTCGAACTTGTGACCTCCTGCTTGTAAGGCAGATGCTCTAACCAACTGAGCTAATCGCCCGCAACCACTCAACAGCATCGCGCACCATTTATAGATATACGCTTCGCTGACAATCAATAATATAACACGTAAATTTTTTTATGTCAACTATTTTTTACATTTTGTCCATAATTTCCTTTATCTTGTCATTTATCCATAAATCGAGGTGTTCCTTTAAAGGTTCAAAACCATTTGAATAATTATCATCGTCGTTTAGAACTCTTCCATCATTACGATAATCAATATTTTTAATACTTAATTTAAATTTATTGCTTTCCTCGTCAATATCAACCACTTGAGCAAAAATTTTATCCCCAATTTTTATATAATCATTGATGTTTTTTACATATCCCGCTGAAATTTCAGAAATATGAATTAATCCATCATATTTGTCGTTAATTAATACAAACGCACCATATTTTTGAATTCCCGTTACAACAACTTCAATGACATCCCCAATATTTATACCACTCATAATATATTATCCTCCAACTCGTATGTATTATATCATTTTTTTTAATATTTTCAAATAATATCATTGAAAAATAGTAAAAAAAAAGCTATAATTAACTAGCAGGTGATAATATGGATATTGAAAAAAGAATTCAAGAAGTATTAGATAAAATAAGACCATATCTTCAAAATGACGGCGGTGACGTTTTATTTAAAAGATATGAAAATGGCGTTGTTTATGTTAAACTAACTGGCGCATGCAGTAATTGTCCATTAATAGATAGTACATTAGAAGATGGAATAGAAGAAGCTATCATTAACGAAATTCCTGAAGTAATAAAGGTAGTAAACGAAGATTAATCTTCGTTTTTTCTATTTAACCAATTAATTTTAGGAATATCGTAATAATTATTAAAGAAAGCAATCATATTAGATATATATATTTCATATTGTGGTAGTTTATTAGTAAATTTAAGAATTATTGATTCATTCATATTATAAATTAGAATGTCTTCATATAGTCCAAAGTAAAAACTAGGATATAGTATTCTTGAAATTAATAATTTAACATCCGTTATCGATAGATGATTATATTTCATGTATTCACTTAATTCATCATATATATTTTTATTATTATTCCAAAAACTATTTTTAATATATTCAGCTACATCTCTTACTGAATAATCAAATATGATATTTAAAGGATTATATAATACATCCACAGTATCATTATATTTGAGAGTCTTATGACTAATAACATATGTATTATCATTTCCTATTTCAATACTATTATAATAACTAATGGCATTTTCTGCTAATCCCACAAAATAATTAAAACTATCAACCAGTAATGGATATTTTTTACCATTTTCATTAATTAAATTTTCTAAATAATCAATTTTAGTACTCCATAGCTTTGCCCAATTCATTTTAATGTTTTTAGTGTATAGTGTGTTAGCCAAATAAGTAATCTCATCTAAAGATATTTTTTTCTCGGGATTAGCATATATTTTTATCAGAATATAATTGCTACCATTGTAAGTGCTAATATATTTGCCATCTCTATTAATAATTATTTCACTAACTAAGGTATTATCAATTAAACGTTTATTGATATTAACTAACATATCAACATCAATATTATCAATCAAATATAAACGATATAAATATCCAAGATAATTAAATGAATAATATTTGTTATTGAAAGTTAATTTATCTATAGTTATGTCATAAAAGTAAGCTACAAAGTTATTCATAGTAATCCCTCAGTAAATTATATTCGTAAAATAAAAATAATTATCAAAAAGGTTTGACAAAACAAAAATAATTTGTATATAATTGGTAAGAAAGGACGGCGGGTTATGTCAAAAAAGATAGTAATTGTGGAGTCACCTAGTAAAAGTAAAACCATTGAAAAGTATTTAGGAAGCGATTATAAAGTTGTATCATCATTAGGCCATATTAGAGATTTATCAACAACTGGTAAATATGGCTTAGGAATCGATATTGATAATAATTTCAAACCAAATTATGAAATTATAAAAGGAAAAAACAAATTAGTAGCAGATCTTAAAAAATATGTCAAAGATGCTGACTATGTTTACTTAGCAACCGACCCAGACCGTGAAGGAGAAGCTATTTCATGGCATTTATATGATACACTTGGCTTAAAGAATCATTATAAACGAATTGTTTTTAATGAAATTACTAAAGATGTCGTATTAAATAGTTTTAGTAAAGCTCGAGATATTGACGATGATCTAGTTAAGTCACAAGAAACCAGAAGGATGTTAGACCGAATCATTGGCTTTAGATTAAGTAAATTAATGCAATCAAAAACTGGTGGTAAATCAGCCGGACGTGTTCAGAGTGTCGCATTAAAATTAATCGTCGATCGTGAAAGAGAAATCGAAGCATTCGTTCCTGAAGACTACTATGAAATAGATGCCATTTTTGATGAATTTGAAGCTAAATTAGATACTTATGATAATAAAAAGATAGAAATAAAAACTGAACAAGAAGCAAAAAACATTATCGCCCAATTATCAAAGACATTTAATATTGCGTCAGTTGATAAACAAGCTAAAAATAAAAAAGCTAAACCACCATATATCACATCAACATTGCAACAAGAAGCTTCAACAAAATTAAATTTTGCATCTAAGAAGACGATGCAAATAGCCCAAAAATTATATGAAGGTATTTCCTTAAAAGATGAAACCGTCGGACTTATTACCTATATGAGAACCGATTCGATTAGATTGTCAGATGAATTTATCAAAGCGACATATGGCTATATCAAAAATAATTATGGCGAAAATTATATTGGATATGTTAAAACAACCAAAAAAACTGATAATGTTCAAGATGCGCATGAAGCAATTAGACCAACAAGCATAAATAGGACACCAGAATCAGTCAAAGAGTATCTTACTAATGATGAGTATAAATTATATCGCATGATTTATTATCGTGCCCTTGCCTCATTAATGAAAGATGCGAAGGTCGAAGCCACAACTGTCATTTTAGATAACAATAATTATCAATTCAAAGCAACTGGTAGTATTTTAATCTTTGATGGATATTTAAAAGTATATCATGAATATGAAGACACTAATGATGTTATCTTACCAGATTTCAATAAATATAAAGATAATATAGTTGAATCTAACGAAATAAATTATACAATGCATACCACCAAACCACCAGCTAGATACACTGAAAGCAAACTAATTAAAGAAATGGAAACATTAGGTATTGGTAGACCATCAACCTATGCAACAACCGTTGGTATCTTATCTGAAAGAGGTTACGTTAAAATAATTGATAAGAAATTCCATCCAACTGAAATTGGTATTGAAACGACTGATAAATTACAAGAGTTTTTCAAAGATATTATCAATGTTGATTATACAAGAGATATGGAAGAAGATTTGGATAAAATTGCTGATGGCAATTTAGATTATTTGACATTATTAAAAAGATTTTATGCTGACTTTGAACCAAAAGTTAAAGATGCCTTTGGTCATATGGAAAAGAAAGCGGCAGAACAAACTGGTGAATTATGTCCTAAATGTGGTAATCCATTAGTAATAAAGAAAAGCAAATATGGTGAATTCGTGGCATGCTCTAATTATCCAGAATGCAAGTATATTAAACAAGATGAAAAAGAAAAACCAAGAGAAATAATGCCTTGTCCAAAATGTGATGGAACAATAATAGAGAAGAAGAGTCGAAAAGGCAAAAAATTCTATGGCTGTAACAATTATCCAAAATGCGACTTTGCTACTTGGGACGAACCCATAAATGAATATTGTCCAGAATGTAATAGCATTCTTACTAAAAAAGGTAATACTATAAAATGTTCTAAGTGCGATTATGAAAAATAGGAAACTATTTTTCTTTTAGTATAAGAATATGTTAACAATTTGAAAAACTATATATAGAATTTAAAAAAATAAGTAATAAAAAATATATTAAAGGGATTTATAATTCTTCTTCATCTTTATAAAACTAATAGAAGATGGAAAAATAGTCCTGCGAATAAAAATAGATATATATTATGATGATAATAATTATGGTAAAACATATGACCATGGTTGTAGCTTTTCAATTTTTGAAAACGACATTAATAAATTATTCTATAAATATCATTTAAATGTTGACAAACATATTTTAAAATGACAACTATATCCTAAAAACTCGGTTGCTTTCTTAAAATATATGAAACAAATATTATTGCAGAGGGTTAAGGGTTAACTCCACCATAAATTTGTTTGGGTATAAAAAAAGCCTTCTTACGAAGACTTAATTACCAACTGGTCGGGAAGACAGGATTTGAACCTGCAACCCCTTGGTCCCAAACCAAATGCTCTACCAAGTTGAGCCACTTCCCGATGGTGGAGAATGAGGGACTCGAACCCTTGACCCTCTGCGTGCAGGGCAGATGCTCTAGCCAACTGAGCTAATTCCCCATGGCAA
>ONWZ01000024.1 GCA_900321645.1 uncultured Eubacteriales bacterium
AAAAGCAGTCCTTCGTCAAGAAGTAGTCAATTTTGCCAAACAATTTGTTGGTAATCCTTACGTATATGGTGGAACATCACTTACAAACGGAACAGACTGTTCAGGATTCACAATGAGTGTATATGCTAACTTTGGATATTCCCTTCCAAGATCAACAGGCGATTATCCATATATCGGTAAAGCAGTATATGAAGGAGAATTATTACCTGGTGATATTGTTGTCTATATGGGACACGTTGGAATATATGCTGGTGGTGGTATGATGGTTCATGCAGCTACCCCATCACAAGGTATTGTCTATGCCCCAGTCTATAATGATTATCATGTTTACAGAAGAATTATTTATTAATAATTCTTTTTTTATATAAAAAAACTATTCCTCGTCAGGAATAGTTTCTTTATCGTACGATTTATATAAACATAATAAGAAAACCACATATAAAGTTTAGGAGTATAGATTGACAAAAATTTCTTTATATTCTTATTATGTATCTTTCTAGTAATCACTTACAATTTTTAAAAAGTTATAAAGTTATATAGTATGTTTAAATCACGTCATGTTGAAGTTACCAGTTAACTGATGCATATGTATCAGCACATGGGATTTGATTGAAATAATAATAAACTGATGGATCAAAGCCAATTCCACCACTACCAATGGCATGATTAGCAGCTTGACTAGATGTTACGCTTGATAAAGCGTGAGCATAATCGCCACAGAAGTATAACTGTGTCAAAGTGTCAGTAGTATTTTTTACAACATCAAAATAGATATTAGCTGATAAAGAATACATAGTTGTTGGCAATTTATAAGTAGTTGTACCACCGGTTGATGTGCTTTTCTTGTTATAATATAACGTTGATGATGTGTATGTACCATCAGCTTTCATATATACATAATTAAAATATACACTTGAATCAATAGCTACGCTACTAACAAAGCCAATTCCAATAACATCATAATATCTTTCGGTTGGTAAACTAGTCCAGCTTACTGAATTTTTATAACGATACTTACTACCATTTTGGGAAATGGTTGTTACTTCGTGAATCCATTGTGTATAGACTTCACCTAATGGAGCTACCATTTGACCATTTGTCTGTTCATAAAATTGTTGTTCAGTGAGTTCTGTAACATAACTAGCGCCATACATTGGATAAGTTATCTTTAGATACTTATGTGTAGTTGCAACCAAAGTAGCATCTAAATCTTTATTTTCTTCGAACGTTCTTTCATCCATATACATAATTTCATCATCAGTAAAGCCTAAATTTAATAATGTATCATACTCATCATTTGTCATTTCAATACCAAAATAATTCACATAGTCACTTGAAGCAAGTGGTCTTCCAACATTTACCATGAAGATAGAAACCACAACTATCAACATAAATAAATATTTTGTTACCTTTGCTTTCATAATTTCCATTTTTTACCTCCTTTCCAAATTAAATTTTAAAGAAAAAGCCGTTCCAAAGGAACAACTTTTAAAGCGAATTATTCACCCTAATTAGTTGATTTGTCGTCGTTCGGTGCCATAATTAATATTTCTATTTTTTTATTTATTATATTATCAGCAGTATCTACGAAATTGAATTCAAGCATCAAATTGTTATTAATAATATTTTCTTTTGATGGCATTAACCTGTCACTATAATGAATTTTTAAATCTTCTTGAAATTCTAATATTGGGACTTTCTTTGCCATTATATCAGTCGTGTCACTATACCCAACTCCAACAATATATTCACCATTAGATGATAATCTATATTCATAATTCTTTATTATGGTGGAATAAAAATCATAATCATTAAACATTATCTTATCAATGTTGATGGTTATTGTATTTCCTATTATTGTTAGCTTTCCTTCAATTTGACAATCATACTGATCAGCACTCACCAAGTCATATTCATACACCTTATTGTTTTGTTTGATAACAAATACTATTGATAGAATCAGTATACTCAATGGAATTAGTAATAAAAGATATTTCTTTTTAGATTTAGGTGTTGTCTTAGTTTGTTTATTTAGTTCACCTTTTAAAAGTTCATCGGCTGTTATACCTAAGATTTGACTTAATTCGTTGATAATGGAAATATCTGGCATGGTTTGACCAGTTTCCCATTTAGATACCGCTCGGTAGCCTACACCTACTTTGTCACCTAATTCTTGTTGAGTTAAGCCCTTCTCTTTTCGTTGCTTTGCAATTAATTTACCAATTTTAATTTGGTCCATACTTCTTCACCTTCCGTTAATTATTCTTATCATCAGTAATAAAAAAGTTAACAATATTAACATTCATTGCATCAGCAATTCGACCCAAAACGGCGATAGTTAGATGCTTGTTACGACTTTCATTTTCTATATCGCAAACATATTCTCTAGACATACCTATCAAATCCGCTAGTTGCTGCTGAGTTAGATTTCTTTTTAATCTAAAATAACGAATATTTTTTCTTATTATGTGGTAGTAGTATTCATCATCGTGAATAAATATTTCTTGATTTAATTCCTCTTTCATATGTACTATCAGCCTCTCTTTAAATCTATTTTGTGCTATATTTAAAGATTAATATATAGGCTAATAGCCACTATTTGAGATACTATTATAGGAATAAATTAGTATTTAATTTTATGTTGGTTATATTTTTACCAATGATTATCAATTATTTACCATAAATAACAAAAAAACCACTTACGTGGTTTATTTTCATAATGGCGTCCCCAGAAGGATTCGAACCTTCGACCGCACGCTTAGAAGGCGTGTGCTCTATCCAGCTGAGCTATGAGGACAGTTAG
>ONWZ01000124.1 GCA_900321645.1 uncultured Eubacteriales bacterium
TATTCATATCTTAAACAAGATAAAACAAAGATAGTTAATAAGATAATCAAACAATACGAAAAAATACAACCTAGTAGCAGTAAACATATCAGACATTTAATATCTCATAATCCATATCATTTTTGGCATACCGATATTATTAAAGATGTTGCAAAAAACTATGATATTATCGAAGCTGGACATTTTCATGATGGATGGGTACCAACAAAATATTTAAATAAGCATTATGATACTTGCTTAGACAAAGGAATTCAAGAAATAATAAAAAATAAGTTTTTATTTACTAATTATTTAACTTTATCTGTTAATCCTAAACGTAATTTATCTAGAGGGATTGTCTATATGTACGTAGATGGTTATTATTTATTATTACCAAATAATAAAGTTTATTATTATGATCGTGTTAATAATCATTATCAAAATATTAATAAAGAAATGTTAATAAAAAGACTAAAAAAAGAAAAAACACCAGCATTAGTAATTACTGGAGCAATTAATACTTTTATGAATTTAAAAGTATTTTATCCATATATGACTACCGTTGAATTAAGTAATAAATATGATGCTAATGTCAGTATTAAAGAAATTAATTAATTATGATATAATAAATATAGAAAGATGCGACAATCAACATTATTGATGTGATATCTGATTGTCATTAATGATAAAATGTGCTACAATTAAAGTAGGTGATAAGATGAATACTTTTTTAATAATTATATTTATAATTATTGTTGTTTTATTAACATTTGGGCTTATATATATCTACTATCATAATAAGTTTAACGAGACAATTATCAGAATAAATGAGGCTGAGAATCGAATTGATACTAATCTACGTGATAAGTATGATATTCTTTCAAGATGCGTTACAATAATTAAGGATAAAATAGATTTAGATGATAAAGCATTTAATGATTTATTAATGTTAAAAACAAAAAAATTATCTAATTTTGATTTAGATCGATTATTAGTTAAAGCTTATAATGATTTATTATCAATTTATGATAATAATAAAAAACTACATGATAATGAGGAACTAAATAAAGCGATTAAACAGATTGAATTAATTGATGAAGAATTAGTAACATTGCGAATATATTATAATGCTAATATTAGTAATTATAATAATATGGTTAAAAAAATTCCTTCTATGTTGGTAGCTAAAATTAATAAGTATAAAGAAAGAATGTTTTATGATTTAAAAAATATGAATGATGAAGATTATGAAGATTTTAAATTATAATCTTCTTTTTTATGTTATAATTATTTTGGTGATATAATGAAAAAATATTTAGTGTTATTAATATTGTTATTTATTATTACAGGATGTGCCAACGAAGAAAAGGAAGTAGTGGAAGAACCAAAAACTGAACCAACGACAATTCCTGTTCTAGCATATACTGATGATAATCCAATTAAAGTTGGTTTATATATAAAAGGAAAACTAATTTCTGAATATACAACTAGTTATGCTAATGATAAGGATATCGTTTCAATGGATGTATATTTTACGGATGAAAATGATGTCGGCAGTAGTAATACTAAATATAATTTTAAAAAATATTATAATAATTATGAAGATATTGATAAATATAAGATTGGTTTTTATGTTAGTTTTGAAACTGGCGATAAGCATAATGAAAAAGTAATATTAAATCCCGATGTTGAATTTGCTTTGGCACCATGGATATATATATATTTATATGATGATGTCCATCAAACAGATGGAGCTTGGTATAGTCATGTTACAAAGGATGATTATAACGATGATACAATCTTTTCATCAATAAAATTATATATGGCTGAAAAGTGTGATGAGGTTACTTCTGACATAACAGTATCAGTCTTTACTTACGATGATATGGATGATTTCGATAGTGATGGCTATTATCGTGGTAATAGTATTCACACTGCGATTATAAAAAATGGATAAGAAAAAACTCTTGATAATCAAGAGTATATTTCTTATGGAGGACCTAGTCGGATTTGAACCAACGATCAGGGAGTTGCAGTCCCATGCCTTAGCCACTTGGCTATAGGTCCATTTTTTGTTTCCTGAATTATATTTTACACTATCAGGTATTATTTGTCAATTTATTTTATGTTTAAGAATTAAAAATATTAAAAAAGCCATTATGGCTTTTTTTATAAATTTTTATTAATATTCTTAAAAGCTGTTAATAATTCTTCAAAAGCTCCTTCGTATTTAGTTTTAATTTTATATAGTGTATTAATTAAATCTTGGTATTTTTTAAGATTGTCTAGTTTATCTTGTTCATTTTGTATTTTTGTTTTGATACCTTTATCTTCATATGTAACTGTTTTCCAACTAATAATTTCTTCAAGACTCAAAATAGGAATTCTTTTAGTTTTAATTAATTCTTCTTCTAAGGTAGTGATGCGATTTTTACAGGCAGTAATTTCTGATTCAATATTACTAATTTCATTTGTTGCTGTTTTATTACTTGATAGATTACTATTAATTGATGATTTTGGGCTTGAAAAAAGCAATTCATGATTTGTGTTATAGATTTTATCATCCCAATTGGCACTATCAAATTATAAATTTCCATTCTTATCATATATAAGCACTTAAAACAACTATATTTGTCATTCAATAAAAATTGTGATATGATGGATACATAATTAGGAGGTAAGTATGAAAATTAGAATTGGGGTATCTAATAGACATATTCATTTATGTAAAGAGGATGCTGATATTTTATTCGGTAAAGGATATCAATTTACCAAAAAGAAAGAATTAAGCCAACCAGGACAATGTGCTTATGAAGAAGTTGTAATAGTTAGTACCGATAAATATGTCTTTGATCATGTGAGAGTATTGGGACCAATTAGAAATTATACCCAAGTTGAAGTATCTTTGGATGATGCTAAATTATTAGGTATTAATCCACCAATTAGAGATAGTGGCGATTTAGCAAATAGTGAAGATGTATTAATTACTGGGCCAAAAGGACAAATTTATAAAAAGAGCTGTTGTATTAGAGCAACAAGACACATTCATTGTAATAAAAAAGAATTACCTGACCATAATAATGGTGATATAGTTAAAGTTAAATTTAAAGATCAGGTAATTGATAATGTCCATATTAAAATGAATGATAATTTTGTGTTAGAATTACATGTTGATAGGACAGATGCGAATACTTTTGGAATGGAGAATGGTGACTATATCGACTTAGAATAGGGTGATATAGTGGATATTTTGACAATTCTTAAAAAGACAAAGAATGAGTTATTAAAAAAAATATTAACTTCAATTATGATACAGGGATTACTATTAGTAATCCCTGTTTATTGGACTAAGGCAATAAATAAAGCAACTGATATGGATTTTTCAAATGCATTCAGACTAGTTATTATTACCTTAGTTCTTTCTTTGTTATATTATTTATGGAGTTATTTTAATCAAAAAACTTGGTATAACTATTATAATAAACTGTATTTAGAATATACTAATTTAGTTACAGATGCAAAGTTAGATAATATTACTTTAGGGGAATATACTAATATTATTAATAATGATATCGATATTATTGGTACTTTTATTGGTAATGGCGTAACAAGAATTATCCAAATACTTGAATTTTTGATTATTTATATTTATTTCTTAACAATTAATTTTTATATCTTTTTAATTACTTTAATCGTATCTATCTTTATGATTATCATAATTTTATATTTTGGTTCAAGAATTGAAATTCAAAATAAAAGTAGAAAGGATTATCTCGATTACAAAACAATTAATATTCATAATATATATGATATTTTAAAGAAAAATAAGAAGATAAAAGATAATTCTTTTATTAAAAGTACAATCAATTATTTGAAGAGTAATGCCAGATTTAATCTGTTTGTTAATGCGATGATTTTTTTGGTTCTAGCATTTATTGAA
>ONWZ01000112.1 GCA_900321645.1 uncultured Eubacteriales bacterium
AAATGACATGCTTGGTGGTATATCTGGCATTATGGATTTGGCTGCAGCATCTGGTGAGGATTTGGCCACAACTTCTGATATTGTAACAGACGCCTTGACTGCATTTGGAAAGTCTTCAGATGATTCTGGACACCTTGCAGACATAATGGCTGCAGCTAGTTCAAATGCAAATACAAATGTGTCAATGCTTGGCGAAAGTTTTAAGTATGTTGCTCCATTGGCCGGTGCTATGAAGTATTCAATGGAAGATACTAGTCTTGCATTAGGATTGATGGCAAACGCAGGTATTAAAGCATCACAGGGTGGTACAAGTTTAAGAACTGTTTTAACGAATATGGCCAAACCTACGGATGAAATGGCAGGAGCTATGAAAGACCTTGGTATTAGTCTACAAAACGATGATGGCTCAATGAAATCATTAAGGGAAGTGATGGTCGATTTGAGAAAAGGTTTTGGTGAATTGAAAGTGTCACCAGAAGAACTTGAAGAAGGTCTTGGCAAACTTGATGCTGCTCTTGAAAACGGTGAAATTACTCAAGAGGACTATAATGAGCAAGTTCAAGATTGGATAAACAGAACGTTCAAAGCTGAGGATGCACTCAAAGCACAAACTGCAGCTACACTTGCTGGTAAAACTGGTTTGTCTGGTTTGTTGGCAATTGTTAATGCATCTGAGGAAGATTTTGACAAGTTAGCAAATGCCGTTGATAATTCCGAAGGTGCAGCACATGACATGGCTGTAACTATGCAAGATAATCTTGCAGGTCAAATAGAAATTATTAAATCCGGACTTCAGGAGTTAGCAATTAGTTTTGGTGACATAATGATGCCTGCAATTAGAGGATTCGCAGATTATGTTACCGGTCTGGTCGAAAAGTTAAATAATTTGGATGAAAATCAAAAGCAAATTATTTTAACAATAGGTATGGTAATTGCGGCAGTTGGTCCATTATTGCTTGTCATTGGTACCATAATATCTTCTGTTGCTGGATTGATTAAAAACTTTTATACAATTTCTGAAGCTATAAAAAAAGTTCATAGTGGCTTTACGTTATTACAACCGGCAATTGCTGGAATATCTGCGCCGGTGTTGGCTGTGGTTGCTGCAATAGGTATTTTGGTTGCTGCATTTGTAACACTTTGGAATACAAACGAAAACTTCAGAAAAAAGATAATAGAGATTTTTAATCAAATAAAGAAAACTATTGCTGACTTTTCTTCCGAATTTAAAAAGCGTTTTGAATTGTTAAAGCCTATACTTAATGCTTTTATAAATTTCTTTAAAAATGCTTGGAATCAGTTCTGCAATTTTTTAGCACCAATATTTATAGATGTTTTTAATTTAATATCCAATAATTTGAAATCATTTTTGGACATTATTATTGGTGTACTTGACATATTTATTGGTATTTTCACAGGAGACTGGGAAAAGGTATGGGATGGTGTTGAAAAAGTATTTACGTCAATTTGGGATATGATTGTAAATACTTTTGAAACGGTAAGCGATACAATTCAATCAATTGCATCAGGATTATTTGATGTATTAAGTGGTTTCTTTGATTCGTTAAATAATTTATTTTCTAATGTAATATCTTCAATAATTTCTGCTGTTGCTAATTGGGCTTCTGAAATGTCTTCTAAAGCCTACAGCATTGGTAGTGATTTTGTTAATGGTATAACAAATTTCATAAGTCAACTTCCAACTTGGTTTTCTAATACATTTTCGGATATAATAAATAATTTATCGAACTGGATATATGATATGGGGCAAGCCGGTTCGAATGCAGCAAGTGATTTGTTTAATGCTGTGGTAGATGGTTTGTCTTCGTTGCCTGATGCAATGTGGGATATAGGTACAAATATTGTTAATGGTGTCTGGAATGGTATCGTAGATGCAAAAAGTCATTTTCTTGACAATGTTTGGGACTTTTTTGTTGGTATTGTTGATTCTGTCAAAAATGCTTTAGGAATTGGTTCGCCTTCAAAAGTTTTTGCAAAAGAAGTTGGTGATAATATTCCATCAGGTGCAGAAATGGGTATTAGGCGTTCTATGCCTGCTATGATTAAAAATACGATAAAAGATTTTAATGGTATGGTAGACGACGTTTCTGATTCCATTGACCCAGTAAACATAGAATCAGCTATGAATGTTGCCAAGATTAAACCGTCTTCGATTAGTGGTGTTGTTTCCGATTTTATTATATCTAATAATGGGAATGGCTTATTTAGTGATGAAAATCTTCAGCTACTTGCTGATATGTTGTATACGTTACTTAAAGACAATCCTATAGTAAACAATATAAATGTAACGATGGAAGATGGCGACGTTTTGCTTGATAGTGAAAGAGTTGGTAGAAAATTAGCACCTGTAGTTTCAAGAGTGCAAGCTACAGGAAGTATATGATAAGGGGTAACCAAATTGAATAGTTATTTTGATAGAGAAGTCTATGATTCAAACTTCCATATGCAGGATAATCAACTTGGTTATCCTGTTTTTGTAAATGGAAAAAATGTTTATGAATATAATGCAGATTTAATTGAGTACGATTTGAAGCCTGCAAAAATTTCCTACGATGTATTTAAGAAGATTGGTAAATATAATTATATTGTTAATCAGTATAAGAATGGTGACAATGGTATTGAGTTTAGCTTTTATGTAGGTGGAGC
>ONWZ01000009.1 GCA_900321645.1 uncultured Eubacteriales bacterium
TAATCCTAATGATTTAACTGTAACTAATAGTCATACTATTGCAACTAAAAACATTACTGTTAAGAAAGTATGGGATGATAAAGGTAATAGTGACGGACAACGTCCAGAAACTGGTGCAACTATCCACTTATTAGATGGTGAAACACCAATTGAAGGTAAAGATGTTACTCTTGTACCTGGAGCAAGTGGCGTTATCGTATCACAAGATGGTAACACATTATCTTATACATTTATAAATGTACCAGTATATAAAGATGGTGGTACTGAAATTAAATATGGTATTAAAGAAGATACTGTAAGTGGCTATAAAGCACCATTATATTCAGCTACAGATAATGGTAATACTTTAATAGTAACTAACCCATATGATACAGAAACTGTAGACATAACTGTAACTAAAGTGTGGGATGACGACAGTGATCGTGACGGAGATCGTCCAGATACAGTAACATTAATCATTAAAGCTGATGGTACTGAAGTTGATAGACACACAATTAATGCCAAAAATGGCAATGAAATGAGCTGGACATTCGAAGGACTACCTAAATTTAAGAATGGTGGCACTCCAATCACTTATACCGTAGATGAATTAGAAGTTTCAGGATATACAAAAGATATTGATCAAAAGAAATATATTATTACAAACAGTAAAGATTATGCAACAATTGATATTCCATTTACTAAAGAATGGGTTGATGAAGGCGACCAAGATGGATTGCGCCCAACTCGTGAAGAAGGTGGAATCACAGTTAACCTATTAGATGGTAAAGAAATCGTAGCTACTCAAACTGTATATGGTGATGGTGATACTTGGTCTGGATCATTTGATGATATGCCAAAATTCAAAAATCATGGTGAACCTATTACTTATACAATTCAAGAAGCTGAAGTTGAAGGTTACACATCAAGTGTAAGCGGTAATAAGATTACTAATACCCATAAACCAGCATTAACTAGTGTTAATGGTTCAAAGGTATGGGTTGATGCCGGAAATATCGAAGGCTTTAGACCTGTTAAAGACGGTGTTACCGTAAGATTATATGCTGATGGTACTGAAATTGACAGTCAAGTAGTTAAAGGTGAAGGCGATGAATGGGCATACTCATTTAAAGACCTACCTAAATATAGAGATCACGGTACTGAAATAATTTATACCGTATCAGAAGATCCTGTAGAACACTATGAAGAACCAGATTATATCTCTGCCACAGGAGAAGAAAACAAAAAATATGTAATCGTTAATACACACAATCCAAATAATGTTTCTATTACTGCTAAGAAAGTATGGGAAGATACTTCAGAAAATGGGGAAACTAATATTTATGGACACCCAGACTCTGTAAAGATCATCTTAACTGGTAGTGTAGGTGAAGATCCAGATCCAGTTGTTAATGAAACGTGGACATTATCAGCTAATGAAGTTGATGATGATGGTAACTGGACACATACATTTACTGATTTACCAGAGTACCGCAAAGGTATGCTAGTAACTTATATGGTAGATGAAGTGCCAAGTGTTAAAGATTATCATAAAGATGTAACTCCAGAAACAAAAGATGGAATAACAACATTTACTGTTACAAATACCTATAAGATTGAAGATTACACTGTAATTAGTGGATCTAAGACTTGGGATGACGATGATGACCGTGATGGTTTAAGACCTGATAGTATCACTATTAAAGTAACTGACCAATTTGATAATGTCGTAGCTACACAAAAAGTTACCAAAGATGACAATTGGGAATATGAAATTAAGTTACCTAAATATGGATACTCAGAAACTGAAAAAGATTTCGTTGAATTAACATATACCGTAAATGAAGTAGATGTTGATGGCTATGAAAGTGAAGTATCAGGCTACAATGTAACGAATACTCACGAAATAGCTACCGTATCATATCATATCACTAAAGTATGGACCGATAATACAAATAATGATGGTATCAGACCTGATTCAATTATGGTTCGTATAATTGATGAAGATACCAAAGATGAATATGATAAAGCAGAAATGAGTGCTGCAAATAACTGGTATTATGCATTCGATAATCTACCAAAATATAAAAATGGTGGCGAAGAAATCAAATACAAAATCATCGAAGATCCTGTAGCTGGTTATACATATACCGTAAATCCAACTGAAGATAATAACGGAGTTGATTACATTCTAGAAAATACTCACGAAGATTCTCTAATTGATATTATAATTAAGAAGATTTGGGATGATTATGATGATGTATCACAAGTTAGACCAGAAGAAATTACTGTTGATTTGTATGCTGACGAAGAAAAGATCAGGACCATTGTTATTAAAGCAACTGATGGATGGGAAGCAAAAATCGAAGGCTTAAATGAATTTAATGGCGGCGTAGCAATTGAATATACTATTGAAGAACGTGAAATCCCTGAATACGAACTTATGAGTATTGTTAAGGATGGAAACGAATTTACAATTACAAATCATCATGAATTAGGTAAAGGTAACGGACCTGAAGAAGATCCTCCACAAACAGGAGTTATAAATAAGAAGAATCGTGCTTCATTCTTAGTATTATTCAATATGTTAAGTTTTGCATTCGTACTAAGAAGAACAAAAGAATTCTAATAGAAAAGAGTTAGCAATAACTCTTTTTTCTATGTTTCATATAATATAGTGGTGATAATATGAAATCAATTATTGGTGTGCTTTTACGTAGCGGCAAATCAGAAAGTAATTTAGATATAAAATATCTCTACAATGATATTAATAATGCTATTTATAAAAGTGGTGGAATTCCTATAGGCATTGATAATATGTATATAGATGAATATTTAAATATATGTAATGGTTTTATAATTCCTGGTGGAGATGACATAACTGATGAAGATATTTTAGCCATTAAGAAAATTATAACTAAAGATATGCCAATCATAGGAATATGCCTTGGAATGCAAGAAATAGTCACTATATATAACGGAAAGATTATTGATATTGACAATCATAAACATAATGGTATGCATGAAATAACCATTAAAAAGGATAGCCTATTATATAAAATACTAGGATGCGAGAAAACGTTAGTAAATTCACGTCATAAATCAGCAGTTATATTAACCAATCTAAATATTAGTGCGCTATCAGATGATAATATAGCCGAGGCAGTAGAAGACCATAATAAGAGGTTTCTATTAGGGCTTGAATGGCATCCAGAAAATATGTATGATAAAGATTTAAACTCCCGCAAGATATTTGACTATTTTATAAAAATATGTAATGATAATAACTAGGATGTGATGGATATGCGTATAGGTTTATTTGATTCAGGAGTAGGGGGATTAACTGTTTTAAAAACCCTCCTAAAAAAATACCCACATAACGAATATATTTACTATGGTGATACCTTAAATATCCCATATGGTGATAAATCAAAAGAAGAATTACTAAATCTAGCTAAAAATAATGTAGCCTTTTTATTACGTAAAAAAGTAGATATGATAATTGTTGCTTGTGGGACCGTATCATCTAATTGTCTAGATATAATCAAAAAAGAGAATACTATCCCCATTTATAGTATTCTAGAGCCCACAATTGATTACTTAAATAAAAGCAATTATGAAAATATCTTAGTAATTGCTACTCATGCAACAATTAATTCCCATATCTTCAAAAATAATGTAAAAAAGAATATTTATGAGTTGGAAACTCCTAAATTAGTACCGATAATAGAAAGTGGAGATTATACTGATTTAAATAAGATATTACATTCGTATTTAGATGATTATAAAAATAAGATAGATGCACTTGTTTTAGGATGTACGCATTATCCAATTATTAAGGAAAAAATAAAAAAGATAATTAATGCTAATTTATTAGATATGAGTGATTATATCAATATAAATAACGGTAATAAATCAAATTTGGAATTATATTTTAGTAAAATAGATGATAAGATTACTAATAATACCAAAAAGATATTAAATCTTAATAATATTGACATAAATTTAAAACAATAGTATAATTTAATTAATGAAATGGTTATCCTCGCGACTTGCCGCGGGGGTCACCGTTTTTTATTATATAAAAGTGTCTACAAAAGAGTCAAATTATTTACTTTGCTTGATACTTGGAATTAAATATAATATAATTAAATAGAGGTGTAATATGGATAATATAAAAATACCAACTCATGTTGGCATTATCTTAGATGGTAATGGTAGATGGGCAAAAGAAAGAGGCTTAAAAAGAACGGCTGGTCATTTGGCTGGTTATAAAAATTTACTTAAACTTAGTAAATATGTTTTAGATAAGGGAACAAAATATTTGAGTGTTTTTGCTTTTTCAACTGAGAATTTTAATCGCCCTCAAGAAGAAGTTGACTATTTAATGGATTTATTTATTAAAGGATTTAACGAGGATAGAAGTTATTTTAAAAAAGAAAATATTAGGGTAGTATTTTCAGGAAGAAGAAATAGACTTAGTGATAAGGTAGTCGCTGCTATGGATAAGATGGAAGATGAGACTAAGGATAATACTTTAGGGACTTTAAATATATGTCTTAATTATGGTGGTAGAGCTGAAATAGTTGATGCCGTTAATAAAATTATTAAAGACAATAAAAAAGATATTACGGAAGAAGATTTTAAGAAATATCTATATAATGATTTACCTGATATAGACTACATGATTAGAACAAGTGGAGAACTTAGAATTAGTAATTTTATGTTGTGGCAAATATCTTATGCTGAATTATATTTTCCAAAGTGTTATTTTCCAGATTTTAATGAAAAAGAATACGATAAGGCTTTGGAAGAATTTACGAAAAGAGATCGCAGATTTGGTGGGTTAAACAATCATGAACAAAGTTAAAATAAAAGAGGATACAATATATAATAGTAATCTTAAAAAGGAGATTGTTATTGCTCATACAGCGGATATTCATTTCAATGAAAACACTTCTAAAAAAGATTTAGATAAATTAGCAATAGCTATTAGTGAAATAAAACCAGACTATTTTATGATTACTGGCGATGTCGTAGATACTGCAGAAGTGACTAAGAATTATGATAAAATTAAAGATTTAGTAACAACTTTGTCAGAAATTGCCAAGAATACAAAAATAATTATTTCAATTGGTAATCACGATGTATTGGTTAATCAAGATTACACTTTCTTTAGAAAGTTAAATGATTTATATAATATTTACGTATTAGATAATCAAATTTATGAAGATGAATACGTATATGTAGCTGGTTTTACTTTGCCAATGGATTATTATTATAATATTAACAAGGGAGAAAATGAAACAATTTTAATTAATTATCTCGATACGAGAATTGATTTAATTAAAATGTTACCGACGAATAAAATGAAGATAGCTTTAATTCATTCGCCCATTAGACTTACCGATGATGAAGTAATAAAACGTTTACATAATTATGATTTAATATTATGTGGTCATACTCATAATGGGATGGTACCTGATTTTCTAGAATGGCTATTTAAAGGAAATACTGGAATTATCGCTCCCAATAAAGCTTTGTTTCCTGAGATAGCTAGAGGCAAAATAACTAAAAATATTGGTAAAAAGGAGATAACCATTGTTATTAATGGTGGATATACGAAATTATCTAAAAAATCAGGTAAATTATTAAGTAATTTAAATTTTTTATATAATAAGCATGTTAATAAAGTATTAGTTAGAAAGAAAAGAGGAATTAAATATGAAAATTAAAGATGTACACGCAAGAGAAATATTAGATTCTAGAGGAAATCCAACGGTGGAAGTAGATGTCATTCTAGAAAACGGAATTATGGGAAGAGCTGCAGTGCCTTCTGGAGCATCTACTGGCGAAAGAGAAGCATTGGAACTTCGTGATGGGGATAAAGCAAGATACTTAGGAAAGGGAACCCTAAAAGCTGTATCTAATGTAAATGGACCATTAAGGGACTTAGTAATTGGTATGGATGCTGAAAATCAAAAAGAATTAGACTATGCCATGATTAATTTAGATGGTACTGAAACTAAATCAAAATTTGGTGCTAATGCTATTTTAGGTATATCTATGGCTGCCATAAAAGCCAGTGCTATAAATAAAGGAGTACCGCTATATAAATATATTGGAAATGGTACAACTCTTCCTAGACCAATGATGAATGTCATTAATGGTGGTGCTCACGCCGATAATAAACTAGATTTCCAAGAGTTTATGATTATTCCAGAAAGAGATACCATCCATGAAAGAGTAAGAGTAGGAGCCGAAGTATTTCATAATTTAAAGAAAGTATTAAATGAAAAAGGACTAGCAACTGGTGTCGGTGATGAAGGTGGTTTCGCTCCAAACTTAGAATCAAATAGTGAGGGTTTTGAACTAATTACAGAAGCCATCAAAAGAGCTGGATATGTTCCTGGTAAAGATGTAAATCTTGGTATTGATGTTGCCGCATCTGAATTTTATAAAGATGGGAAATATGAATTAGTTGGTGAAGGAAGATCATTAACTACTGATGAACTAATTGATTATTATGAAGAATTAGTAAATAAATATCCAATTATCTCAATTGAAGATCCAGTTGACGAAAATGATTGGGAAGGATTCAAGAAAATAACTGAAAAATTAGGTGATAAAATTCAATTAGTGGGTGACGATTTATTCGTTACTAATAAGAAATGCCTACAAAAGGGTATTGATATGCATGCTGGTAATGCCATTCTCTTAAAAGTTAATCAAATTGGTACCATTACTGAAACACTAGAAACAATTGAACTTGCAAGAAGTAATGGATATAAAACCATAATATCTCACCGTAGTGGAGAAACCGAAGATACTACGATTGCTGACTTGGCAGTTGGCCTTAATCTAGGGCAAATTAAAACTGGTTCAATGTCTCGTACCGACAGAATATGTAAATATAACCAACTTATGAGAATTGAAGAAGAATTGACAAAATAATTCTTCTTTTTATTTTATAATAATCTCATGAAAATAAAAATATTTGATGAAGCTCATGAAAAAGACTTAGAGGAAGATATTAGTAAATTTATCGAAGAAAAGAAACCTAATATTATTGATATTAAGTTTTCAGTATCATGCTCTATTTATGCTGAAGAACAAATTTATTGTTTTTCTGCCCTTATAATGTATAAGTGATTTTGACAAAAACAAACAAATGTGTTATAATACATCCCTGAAAGAGGGGATAATATGGCATATTATTTTACCGTTAGTAAAAAGAAAGGTGAATATACACCTTTAGATATTACTAAATCAAAGTATTTTACCAAATTATCTAAGTTTAAAGGATTAGGTTTATCACTTCAAGAAATTGATATGTTTACAATGATGTTTAATGACGAAGAAGAATTGAGAAATAGTTTATATAGTGAA
>ONWZ01000018.1 GCA_900321645.1 uncultured Eubacteriales bacterium
ATGTACATTATATGTTTCTGATAAATGTAGAGGTTTAGGAATAGGTAAAGCAATTGTTGAAGAATCAATGAGATGGTTAGGTACTACAAAACCACTTATAACATTAGCTGATTATAAATTAGAAATGTTTAAACCAATTATTGATAAATATGGTTGGGAATTAACAGAAATGGTTTCAGGACTATATAACAATAGATCTCAAGAATTATGTTTTAACGGATCATTAACAAAAAACAATGATGAAACGTTAAAACAACAATTACATAAGAAACTAATTAGAGCATTAAAAAACAGATGTGAACAAATCAAATAAAAAATATTTTAATTTATTAAAAATTATGGTATTATTATTTTAGCGATTAGTTGTTTATCAACTATTCCTAAGGTTTCGGATATACTATTTGTCCGTACCATTTGTAAAAAAAGACTTGAATTAATATTCAAGTTTTTTATTTGCTTTTGCTTTTGTTTTTTAACATTTGAATTAATTCATCTAAATTGTTTCCTTCGGTATTATTATACATATACTGCACTTCAGCCTGATAATTGTCTTTTTTACCAGCATTAAATATCTTTAATTCTGCATTGAATTTTTCTAATTCCGCAATTTGAAATTCGTTGCAATGTTCTGGACAATAAATAACTGATGAACCATTTAGAATGGATACTAATCTTATAAAAATACAATTGTATTCTCTCACAATATCATCACCAAAGTCACCATCTGACTTAGCTAGATCAATATGCTTTACTGGTAAACTATCAAATATTTCTTGAGCCACATTACGATGACTCAAACCATTGGGAGCCTTTTCCTTAATAACTGTATTATTTAAAATGATAATAACCATCCCGTCATTCATGTTACTAACCTTAAGGCTATCATTAAAGAATTGAAAAGTATCATTGTTTGCTCGCCTAATGTTTGCTTCTTTTTGTAGTTTAATGGCTTCTTCACGCATTTCTTTCAAATTACTAAGGATACTAGTTATTCTACTCATAAAATCATCCTATCTTTAATTAAATTATAGCATATAATTTTATAAAATATAAAAAAACACACAAAAAATATATACAAATTAATCTAGATGTGGTATTATTAAAATGTAGGGTAGGGTTAGTAGGCCTATCTACATATGTAACACATATTTAATATGTGTTAGGATTATTCCTAGCCTAATGTTTTGGGAACAAACATTATGGCTTATATGATGCGGTTCCCAGAACATTTAAAAAGGTAGGAGGTGAGATAATGGAAAAAAACAATGGAAAAGTCGTTGCTGTTGTAGCATTAGCAATCGCTGTTGTTGCATTATCTATAGGTTTCGCTGCATTTTCTGCTACATTAACGATCGGTGCTAGTTCAAACATCATTGCTACGAACTCATTTACTGATAATGTAAACTATGTTGCTTCATCTTCATCTTGTGTATACACAGGTGGAAGTACAGCAGCAGATGGTTCAAATGCTGGTAGCCCTGCAGGAAAATCTTGGTCAGGTATTTATGTTAAACTAGATAAAAACCATAAGAGTGTAACTTGCCAAGCTGATATCTTAAATAATAGTGCATATGCTGCAAACTTAAAATCAATTTCTGGCGGTACATTAACTTGTGGATCAGTTGGTGAAGGCGACGATGCTGCTAGCAATGCTGCTACAGTTTGTGGTAATGTTAGTGCTACAGTTGCTTTAAAAACTGATACAACAACATTCACAACTACAAATGGTACTGGTCTTACAACTGGAAATGTAAGTATTGGAGCTAGTGCTACTGAACATGTATACTTAACAGTTGCTTATACTGGTGATGATCCTGATGGTGATATTGCTATTACAATACCTAGCATTAGCCTACTATTTAAAACAAATTAATGCTATTTAAAATGTAATTAAATATATTAATACGGTTTTACCAAATTAATATATTTACATAAGATTATTTGGAGGCAAGAATGAAAAAGAGTTATAAGAGGTTGATAATATTTGATGCAATTATTGCCATCATCTTACTTCTAAGTAGTTTTATGTTAAATATATTAAGAAATTATTGGTACATGACCATCTTCTTAGTAATCCTACTAGCGATATTCAAATATCTTTTTGGCTTTGAAAAAGATCGTCATAGATATATTAAAGATATAATCTTAAATATGTTGATAATCTTCTTTACAGCTTTTATCATTTACTATATATTTGGTATTTTCATAGGCTTTGTAAGGACAGATAATTATTTTACCTTATATGGTATTAGGACATATATTATTCCATATGTCTTAATGATTATCTTAAAAGAATACTTAAGAAGCCAAATGGTCAATAAATCCGAGAAATCAAAATGGTTATTAGTTACAACTTGCATATTGTTTATGTTAATCGATTTTGCTAATACCTTTTCAAAGGATTCGGTAGCGACTAACTATAATACATTTTTATATATATCACTTACGATATTACCAATTATTAGTAACAATATTGTTTGTACATATATAGCTAACAAAGTAGGACCAAAGCCAAATATCTTTTGGTTAATGATTGCTAAGTTGTATACATTGGTGGTACCATTTGTTCCAGATGTTGGTATGTATCTTGAATCATTGATTGAGTTCTTATTCCCGTTCATTTTACTATATAATACATATTCTTTCTTTGCTAAACGAGATAAGGACATACCAGTAAGTTATATTAAGAAAAGGATATATATTGAAATGCCGGTATTGGCCATATTTGTCTTTATGTTAGCATACTTTGTATCAGGATTCTTTAGATATTATGCAATCGCAGTTGCCACTGGAAGTATGCATCCAAAGATAAAAGTTGGTGATGTTGTCATTGTCGATCAACGCATCAAATATGAAGATTTAAAAATAGGTGAAGTTATTGCCTATAAATATGATGGCATCGTTGTTGTACACAGATTATGTGATATAGTTGTGATAAAAGATGACTATTATTTCTACACTAAGGGGGACGCTAATAATGCAATGGATAATTACATTATTTATCCAGACACCATTATTGGCAAGGTTGAAGCAAAGGTTCCATACATTGGTTTACCAACGGTATGGTTAAATCAATTATTCGAATAAAAAGGAGGTGCAGAATGAAAAAAACAAATGTCAAAAAACAAGACCAGTTTAAAACAAAACGCTCAAAAATAATTAATCGCTTAATATTTGACATAGTTGTTTTCGTAGTACTATTAGCTATCGGCACCATTCTTTTAAATAAATCACTTGGTTTTGAAAGTGAAAAAATAATTAAATATAGCGAAAAAAGCGATTTAGATTATAAAGTATATCTTGTAAAAAATGATTTTTATGAAGAAGAATATTTAGGCAAAGATATGCTATATGTTGCTAATTTAATTGATAAATTAGTAATTGATTTTGATTATAAATTTGAAAGTGAAGATAAAGAAAATATCGATTTTGAATATAGTATTATTGGTAAATTAGCAATTAGTAATCCTACTGGAACTAAATCATATTTTGAAAAGACATATGTTTTGGTTGATAAAAAGCAGATTAATATGACTAATAGTACAGGTCAAAATATTAAAGAAACAATCAATGTTGATTATCCATACTACAATTCACTGGCTAATAGTTTCAAAAATCAATATGGCGTTGAATCTGATAGCAAGTTGACCGTATATATGTTGATTAATGCCAAGAACACGAAAGATAGCAGCTTTGTCTTAGATAAGAGTAGTGTAATGAGTATTGATGTTCCACTATCTGAAAGATCGGTTGACATCAGCATGGACTATAAAGAAATTGATGAGACAAGCAATATTATTAAAAAGCAAAAAATGACCATTAAAGAAATAATTCCATTAATCATATCAATTATTTTAATTGCTTTATCAATTATGATGATGCTTAGAGCAATGCGTAATATAAATTTACTACGCAAGAAGAAAAGCGCATATGATAAATATATAGAAAAGATTCTTAAAGAGTATGATCGTTTAATTGCTGAATCATCAACTTTAGTTTCACTTGAAGACAAGCAAGTCATCGACATTGGTAAATTTACTGAGCTATTAGATATTCATGATAATCTTCAAATTCCAATTATGTATTATGAAGTAAAAGAACATGAAAAAAGTTATTTCTATATTGCTCATGACAAGTTAATTTACTTGTTTGAAGTAAATGCCAATGATATGGAAAATAAATAAGAAACTTTATGTTTCTTTTTTTGTTTTAATTGATATGTTTACAAAAATATGGTAAAATGTTAATAGATAAAATAGATAACTAGGATGTATATCAATAGTAAAGGAGGTATCCATGAAAGATAACAAAAAGTATGTACGCAATAAACGTAATAAAATACTAATTTTTAGTGCTATTATTTTAGTAACTGTTTTTATGTTAACAATTGGTTATTCTGCCTTTTCTGCCGAATTACATATTGCTAGTATTGCTGCTAGAATAAGAGCTGATAAAGTTGTTCGAATCAATGGTGTTACGACAAGTAGCGGTAATGTCAGTGATTTGGATTACTCACAGAGCAGTGTTATTAATAATGTTACGCTTGCACCAGGTGCCAGTATTACTTATAACGTCGATGTAACTAATCTTGGTAATGTACCAGTGGCTGTATCAAATGTACATTTTACGAATGGTAATACACCGATAAATACTTTATCAGCCAATATTAATAGTGCTAATTACGTTAAAATATGTGATAATGGCACTTGTACAGGACCAGTAACAAAACTGTTCCTATAACAATTACTAATAATGGTTCAGAAACAATTAATTCAAGATTAGATGTTTTCTTAACATTTGCCGAAGTATATACGATTACCTACGAATCACAAGAATTGGGAGAAGCTCTAGCAGGATCTAACTTTACTTATACATTCCAATCTAATTATCCTGATGGTATGTCTAAAACAAGTGGAACTTGTGGCGGATTTAACTATAACAGCACGACCCATACGATAACGATTAATAATGTCGGTAGTGATTTAACATTTATAAATCAATTTACAGTAACTTTTGAGGGAAGTACTCAAGGTTATGTTGCTAAAGGTAATACCTATACTTATACATTTACATCAAAATGGCCAAAATCAATTGCTTGCTCGGGAACATATGGCAATCAAACATATACTAACGATATTTTAACAATTACTAATGTTACAAGCAATGTCGATTGTACACCAACTTATGGTGAACTTAAAATTACTAATCTGTTATTTTCAACTGCTGATAGTGTCAATTCAAGCGAAAATACACCAGCTACGGCTAATGGTATGGATGCCGATTTTGATATTAAATATGAAAGAGCGCCTAATGCTACAACCAATGATTTTATAGCAACTTATAATATTACGGTAGCCAATGAGTTTTATAACGATTATATTTTCAATGGCTTTGATTTTAATCCAGAAATTTCCGTAAGTTCATCATCCGATTCAGCTTATATTGAACCTTCTTTAGTGGGTATTAGCCAAGGGGATACCATTCCTGCTAGAACAACAAAAACTTTCCAATTAATTTTAACATTAATTGCCAATAATCCAAATGGTAGTTATGATGCAAGTGGTAGTGCTGAAGCCGAAACAACTGAACCAACTGTTGAAACTGGTGATCTAACTGCTACGATTACACCATCTAGTGGTGATTTAACATCGCCAAATACGAGTGCCACATTTAGCGTAACTGTAGCTAATACATATGAAAGTGAAAAGAGTTATACACTTACTTCTGGTAGTTCAAACTTCATTATCGTCGATGGTAATGATAATCCAATCAGTAAAACAATTGCCGGTAATAGCACTGATTCATATACGGTATATGTTAAAACAAGTAGTAGTGCAATGTTTAAAGATAGTAGCGCTACGACTAACGTTTATTTAGTTTCTGATGGTATGGCCAATTATAATGTAGGAAATCTAACATTTACTGTTGATGTTAGCCAAGGTGTCGATATCACACCACCAACAGTAAATATAACTGACTTTGGTATGGTTTATGAAAACAATCACAATTATCCAACTGTTGGAAAACTGAAAGTTAGCTGGTCTGGCTCTGATAATCAAGGTGGTTCTGGAGTTAAAAACTATACAGCAATATTGTATGATTCAAGTGGCACAAAAAAAGATTCACAAACTGTTGGTTATAGTACTACAAGTGTAACCTTCCCATCAACCGGTCAGTTAGATAATGGTACATATTATGCTGTTGTTTATGGGGAAGATAATTATTACAATAGTGGTGAAGCATATGTAAGTCAAGCTGACTCAAGTCCATATGCGGATAAAACATCATCTAACTCATATACATGGAGTTTCACTGTCGATAAATCAGGCCTTTCAAATCTAACGTGTAATGCAGATACAGCTTATTTAAACCAAAACTTTACTTGTACAATAAAGCCTACTGGTACAAGTATGCTTAGTGGTAATGATAACGTACCAGATAGTATGACCAGCGTTTATCTAGGAACAACACAATTAGGCACTAATTCATCTGCCACAAGTTATTATACATATACCAAAAGCGGAAATTCACAAGCTACTCTTACAATATATAATGTTACTGCTACCCCTAAAATAAGTGGTTCTGCTACTACATCATGTTTAGTTGAGGGAACAAAAATAAAATTATCTGATGGAACATATAAAAATATTGAAGATATTAAATATAGTGATCTACTTAGTGTATGGTCTTACGATACTGGAAGTTTAACATATGAATATCCAATATGGATAGAAAAAAGTTATGAATCTGATTCATATCTAAAAACTACATTTAGTGATGGAACAATATAAAAACTGTTGGTCTTCATCAAGTATTTAGTTTAGATGATAATAAATTTGTAAATATTTATGGTGAAAATGGATATATTAAAGTAGGCACTAGCGTTGCTAAAGAAGTAGAGGGTAAAATAGTACCAATTAAAGTTACCAAAGTAGAAACTATAAATGAGAAAGTAAATTATTATTATGTTGCTTCTTCAATTTATTACAATATAATATCTGAAAATATAATAACAACATCTGATCAAATAGTACCTGGTGTAACATTATCAAACATGTATGGCTTTGATGAGAATATTAAGTGGCCTTCGATTAGAAATGAAATAATTAGTAAGGAAGGGGCATTGTATAATTATAATGATTTAAATATAATGCCATATTATCTATATTATGGTTCTCGTGGAAATGAAACAAAATTATTTGTTAATTTAGGTTATTCTACGACACCAGAATTAATTAATTATTTACGAGAAACACAATTAAATCCAGATAGAGCAGTATCTCCAATAACCGATAAAGAAGGTAATAGGCTTTGGATGATAACTACTAGTGATGATAATATTAAAAATTATAAAAAACATTTATATAAAGAGGGTTATATTTATACATTAAAAGAACCTAAGAGTGTTAAAAATAAAGAGTTTGTTGGCTGGTCTAATACTGATGATTATGGTTATACATTAAAAGAACCAACAAATATTAAAAACAAAGAGTTTGTTGGCTGGTTTAATACTGTCGATGGTAAAATGTATAAAGTAGGAGAAAAATATAAATTAATACATGGAACTCATTTTATAGCTATATATAAATAATTAAGCACTATAATTATAGTGCTTTTTGTTATATAAAAGTCATAAAATTAAATATGAATTATAATGAAGTTAATGCCAAATTAAAAGATATAAATGTTGAAAACAATATATGGGTTATATACATAATTATAATATTTGCTAGTTGGTATTCTAATAGTTTAGAAAAAAAGTATTTTCTTTATAATGATAAGAATAGTAAAGAAAAATACCGTGAAATTATGATTAAAATATTTTTAATTTTAACAATTGTCTATTTCTATTTTTTTAAAAGTGCAATGGATGATATCAATGAATTAAAACCTACTGATACGTTAAAAAAAAGAAAACTAACGGAATTATCAGCGATTGGTTCACTCTTAATTGTGGTAAGTGGATTAGTATTCCTATATATTGCGTATCAAAATCAAGATATTGATGTTGAAATTGCCTTTAATTAATAATATAATTTAGTTATGGAGGAACTATGAATACTGAATATGAAGTAAGAGTCTTAGAAATTAATATCGATGAAATGATTCAAAAATTAGAATCATTAAATGCTGAAAAAATAGGGGAATGGAATCAAAAAAGATATGTCTATGACATGATACCCAAAAGTGAAAATGCTTGGCTTAGATTAAGAACTAATGGTACAGAAACAACTTTAACTTATAAAAATGTTGAAAAAAATACCATTGATGGTACCAAAGAATTAGAAATAGTCGTTTCTGATTTTGAAAAGACTAATGATATGTTAGAATTAATGTGCTATCATCATAAAGGGTATCAAGAAAATAAGAGAATTAGATATATGTTAAATGATGTTGAAATTGATCTTGATACTTGGCCATTAATTCCTACCTATATGGAAATTGAAGGCAAGAATGAGCAAGAAGTCAATGATATTTTGCTTAAATTAGATATTCCTAAAGATAAAATAACCGCTTTGAACTGTCAAGATATCTACAGAGAAATCTATCATATTGATATTGATAATATCAAAGAATTATCATTCAAATAAATTTGTGATATAATTTAATTATGGAGGAGTGAAAATGACAAAGAAAATTTTAAGTTTATTTAGTATTTTACTAATCATGTTCTTTGCTATTGGTAATGTATCTGCCTTAGAAGTTTCTGAAGCTGGCGATAATGTTACTGAAGAAGGAACATATGAAAGTCTAAGATTTGTTGCTGGTAACAAAGTAACTAGTACCGCTACGATTGATGGCATTAGTTTTGTGGCAGGTAATGATCTTTATTTTGAAGGTAGCGCTACTTATGGAATGTATGCTGGTAATACCTTAACTATTAATGGTAACATCGATAAAGATTTACTTGCTGCTGGTAACAAAATTTTAGTAACCGCTGATGCCACTATTGGTCGTGACGTTTATCTAGCTGGTAATCAAGTTGAAATTAAAACTAACATTGAAAGAAATTTGAGGGCAGGTGGTGATACAATCAACATAAGTGGTATCACCGTTAATGGAAATGCTTATCTATATGCTGAAAGAATCATCATGGATGAAAATACCGTTATTACTGGAACATTAACATACTATGACGAGACAAGAATAACTGGCTTAGATAAAGCAACCATTGGTAATGTCATTACTAAAACTGCAGATAAAGTCGATATTGAATATGGTTTCAAAGAAAAACTTTATGCCTTTATTGTTAGTTTAATTGCGTCCTTTATCACGGCATTATGTATTTTGAATTTTATTCCAGGAGTTAAAGAAAAAATATTAAAATTAGACTTGAGTATTGGCAATATTGCTAAAACAGCATGTATTGGCTTCCTAGTATTGATTGTCATTCCATTAATATCTTTATTTGCTTTATTTACTGGTTTCTTAACCCCATTAGCAATTATTGTTTTAGCTATCTACTTTATTTCAATTTATCTATCTGGCTTATTCGTAGCGTATATTGTTGGTAATGCAATTAGTATTAAGTTATTTAAAAAAGATGATCTATATCTTGCATTAGCAACAGGTATTGTCTTATTAGGATTACTTAAATTAATTCCAATTCTTGGTGGTTACATTAATGCCTTGGTATTATTCTATGGCCTTGGAATTATCTACGATTTCATTAAAAATATGAAAAAATAAAAGCACTTAAGTGCTTTTTTATTTGTATAAAATATCAATATCAACGGTATTTTCCGTGATGCCATCAATCTTGGCTGATGAAGTCATTTGCCACATCATATATTTTCCTTCATAATCAGTTTTACTAGTGTAATGGGCTAACCATATTTTTGAATTATCATAATCTAACCAAACATTTTCTAAATAGTATTTAGAACTATATAGCATTGCATCGTAACCATTATCTTTTAATTCTTTTTCAAATGCAAGGTATGCTTCGCTAAGCGTATGCAATGATATCTTATATTTCATAAAATTAGACCAATTTTCCCAGTCATAAGCGATTGGGAAATCTAGTTTATCACCACCTAGTTCATTCATCACCCATTTAGCAGTTTTAATGCCATCTTCTTTGGAAATGGCAGTATTATAAACATAAACTCCAACTTTTAATCCAGCTTCTTTAACTTGCTTATAATATTCTTTAAATTTCACATCCATATCGATTTCTTCGCCAGGATCTCTTTGCGAACCAATTCGCATGATTACAAATTCTACCCCAGCTTCTTTAACAGACTTAAAATCAACAGTTCCTTGCCATTTTGAAACGTCGATACCAATACTCGTATGCTCATTTTTATAATTATTAAGAATATCACTCATATATAAATAATTAGGAGTACTATAACTATAATTACTCGTAATCTTATTGACGACATTGAGATTAAACGTTTTCTTGTTTTCATTTCCGGCTTCATCACTAATAAGGTATTCCAGATTATTATAAGTACCAATCGTTGTTTTATCATAATCGCCATTTATTTCACATTTAGGAACACTATCATAATTATCAGCATAGACAATCTTTTCACACAAAGTTGCTTCATCATCATAAGCAATTGTTAATGACTTGGGAGCACTAATAAAAATAGGTACTACATTATCAACAACTTGATAATTTATAATATATTTGTAATTTCTTTTCTTATATTTATAGTCGATGATATAAGTATAATTGCCAACCTGATTATTTTCTAACAACTGTCCTGTTTTAGTTATTTCCACGTTACTATCTTTAACTAGTTCATCACTCGTATGTTCTTCATATACTGGAAACATATTTTCGTTTAAAGTGATTGTTACATCATCGGGCATTTTATATGGATCATAATTGAATCTAATTGCTAAAAAAATAGCTATTCCCATAATTATCAAAACAATTGCTATTATAATTAATTTCTTTTTCATATTACCACCTTAATAATATTATACTATAGATGAACAAAATATGTAAGTTAAATAATGATTAGTAATAATTCTATAATTTATGATATAATATGCATTGGAAGTGATAATATGGAAATTACAATTGATGTCGATGAATTAAGACAAGATTTAAAAGATTTTTATGGAAGTGCTATGCAGTATAATCCAGCAGCTGTTATGGATTTGATTAAAGTAGAACAAGCAAGTGATAATGAAATTGTCAGAATTGCTCAGGACAATCATATTAATTTATTTGATTATGAAATAAAAGATAGAGGCAGAAGTAGATAATATGAATATTACTAGGCCAACATATTTAGAAATTGATTTAAGTAAATTAAAACATAACATTAAGACTATTCAGAAAAAAGTTGGTAAAAATGTCAAACTGATGCCGGTAATTAAAGCTAATGGTTATGGTACACACATTAATCAAAGGCTGGACATCTTAAACATATTTGATATTGTCGCTGTTGCTACTGTTGATGAAGGCGTTGATATTAGAAATATTGGTTATCAAAAAGAAATCTTTGTTTTGAATCAACCATATAAAACGGAGATACCTAAAATACTTGCATATAATCTAGTCGTTGGGGTTAGTTCATATGATTTTATTAATGAACTTGCTAAAACGAAAAAGAAAGTTACTGTTCATATTGAAATAGGTACCGGTATGGGTCGAACTGGTGTTCATCCATACAAAATTGAAAAATTTATTGATAATATAGCCCCTAATATTAAAGTAGAAGGGTTATATACCCATTTTTCATCAGCTGATACTGAACTAGAATATACTAAAAAACAATTAGCGTCATTTAAATTAGCGGTTGAAAAAGTTGAAGAAAGATTAGGAAAACTAAAATATTTACATACCGCTGCTTCAAATGCTATACTTAATTTTCCTGAATCATATTTTAACTTAGTTAGACCAGGTATTATTATTTATGGCTATAAAAGTTCAGAAGATACTTATAATAAAATAGATATTAAACCAATTGCTAAACTCAAATCGAAAATTACTTTTTTAAAGGTTGTTGATGCCGGTACCAGTATTGGTTACGGGCGAAGTTATATTACCAATAAAGAAACAAAAGTGGCAACTATTCCAATAGGCTATGCTGATGGTTTTAGAAGAACATTTTCCAATGGTTGGTGTGTTTTAATTAATGGAAAAAAAGTTCCTATTATTGGCAAAGTATGTATGGATAGTTTCATGGCTGATGTCACTGATTTAAAAAGCGTAGAAGTAGGGGATGAAGTAATCATTTGGGATAACGATAATATCACTTTAGATGATTTAGCTAATAAATGTGATACAATCAACTATGAAATATTATGTATGATAGCTAATAGAATACCACGAAAATTTATAAAATAGATTGCAAAATCTACTTTTTATGTTATACTTATATTAGATAGAAGAGTATCAAAAGGAGGAAAACTATGGAAGAAAATTCAAAATTTACAATAATTGATGAATTTGATAAAGAAAAAGAAGCCGATATAATCACTGTTATTGAATCAAATGATAAGAAATATCTTGTATATTCATTAGACACTGATGAAGAGAATTGTGATGTCTTGGTCTCAAGATTGATTGAACATGAAGATGGAACTGATTCAATCGAAGATATCGATGATGATAATGAAAGAGAGCAAATTCATAAACTTGTCGACGAACTTTTAAATACTTAATCGAGGGGGAACTAATATGAGTGAAGAAGAACGTATAGAATTACGAAACACAATTGAAACAATCGAAGCTAAAATCGAAGAAAATAACCGTCAAATTGCCGCACTAGAAGTAGAAAATCCCAAACAGAATATTTTTAATATGACTCCATCTAAGGAATGGGAAAAAGAACATGTTCATAACTATGAAGAAATAAATGCAAGAAGATTA
>ONWZ01000043.1 GCA_900321645.1 uncultured Eubacteriales bacterium
CCATTATTGTCATATGCCCGACATCTTTTAATATATAATGGATTAAATTCTTTGTGATAAGAACTTACTTCTGGTTCCCAACCGACACGCATTGCTCCCAAAGTCTCATATTTATATCCATCATACTCACCGCTAATTACATATGGATAATTAGCATGCTTATTACTAGTTGGATTACCATATGGTAAAGCTATTATTTTAGCGTATTTATCACCCAAAATACTATTTAACTTTTGATACATGCCACCGACTACTTTTTGTGTTTCTGATGCAGTTGTATTATTTAAATTGTTATGTCCCAAGGTATGATTACCTACTTCATAACCATTATCAACTAACCAATGTAAGATCTTTTCATTATATTCCGGTTGATTAAATAAAGCTTCCGTTACAAAGAAAATAGCTGTGACATTATAATCAGGATATTTCTTTTTAAATGCTTCAAGGACTCCCACCGCACTATTTTCATCAATAATAATATTACCCTTATCATCTAAGCCCGTTACTTTAATATTATTATCATTACCATCATCGAAAGTAAGAACAATTGGGCTTTTTCCATATTCCACATTGATATTACCATTAATATAATCCGATAATTTAATCATACGATATCCCTTTTCATAATAAAATTCTAAATCATTACGAAAAGCTTCAACCGTTCTCGTATAACCATCTCTATCGACATTACCACCAGTATTATTGGTTTCACTATTCTTCATGTTTTTAATTCCATGATACATCATGACAGGAACCTTTCCCATTTCATTAATGCCATCATTCTTTAACTTTTCCTTATCTAATTTTCCTAAAGAAACGACTAATTCTAATTTATCCCCATTATTAATTTCTGTATCCTTAGGAATACTTTGACTAATTATTTTATCTTTCTCTATATTATCACTATATTTATAATCAATATCAATCTCTAATTTATAATCTTCAAGCATAATTTTAGCCGTTTTAAGATCCATTTTCGTAACATCCATCATTAATATTTTCTTTTCTTCTTGAACTTTATTAAGTATTTTATAACCTAAGAAAATGACTAATATTAAAACAATTATAGCTAAAAATATTCTTCCATATTTAACTCTTTTTCGTTTACTTCTTCTCATATTTACACCTACCTTAATTATAGACTATCACCATTATTTTTACAAGATATTTTGCATTTATACCTAAATTATGTTATAATGTTAAAGTATTAAAATTCTTTAAAATTCAATTTATTTATTTTTTTAACGGTTAAAATCTATAAAAAGGAGGAAAAATGAAAAATAATAATACCCAAGTCTTCGCTTTAGGTGGACTTGGTGAAGTGGGAAAAAACATGTATGTAATCCGCCACAAAGATGAAATAATTATCATCGATGCAGGTGTCATGTTTCCTGACGATGATTTACTAGGAATCGATTATGTTATTCCTGATTTTACATATTTACAAGAAAATCAAAATAAAATTAAATATCTTTTAATAACTCACGGTCATGAGGATCATATTGGTGGTATTCCCTTCCTATTAACACAAGTGAATATACCTAAAATATATGCTCCAGCGCAGGCCAAAGAACTAATTGAAAAAAAACTTGAAGAAAAAACAATCAATTATAAAAATCTATTTACTTATAATGAAAATACTAATCTTAAAACAAAATACTTTAATATTGAATTTTTTAGAACAACCCACTCTATTCCTGATTCACATGGTATAGCAATTAATACCCCAAATGGTACCGTTGTTATGACTGGTGACTTTAAATTTGACTTTACACCAGTTGGACCTATGGCTAATTTAAGTAAAATGGCCGAAATTGGTAAAAAAGGTGTCAGGTTACTAATGAGTGATTCAACCAATGCTTTATCGCCAGGAATTTCCTTATCTGAATCAGTAGTCGATGAAAACTTAGGCGAAATATTTCAAAATAATAAAGATAATCGTATTATTTTAGCAACCTTCGCCTCAAACATCTACCGCCTTAAACATATCATTGAAACATGTAAAGAAAACAAAAGAAAAGTAGCCTTATTCGGAAGAAGTATGGATACTTCAATTGATATTGCCATTAAATGTGGTTATATCAAAGATAAAAGCATTATCATATCTGCTGAAGAAGCTAATATGTTAGAACCAAGTAAAGTATGTCTTCTTTGTACAGGTAGTCAAGGTGAACCATTAGCGGCTTTATCAAGAATTGCTTCAGGTAGTCATAAACAAATAAAATTATTACCAAACGATGTTGTAATCTTTTCATCATCACCTATTCCTGGTAATTCTAGTTCTGTATCTAAAACAATTAATAAATTATACCTAAAGGGCGTTAAAGTATACACCCATGGTTTTGAAAACAGTATCCATTCTTCAGGACATGCTAATCAAGAAGAATTAAAATTAATGATAAGATTATTTAATCCTGAATACTTTGCTCCATATCATGGCGAATATAGAATGTTAAAAACGCACACTGATTTAGCTACTTTATGTGATATTCCAAGACAAAACACTTTTATTTTAAGTAATGGTGATATCCTTGAAATGAGTAAAACCGGTATTAGAAAACATGGTCATGTCATTGCTGGTGACATCTATGTTGATGGATCAAGAATTGGCGATGTATCTAACATTGTCATTAAAGACCGAAGACTAATGTCTAATAATGGTGTCCTAGCTATTATTATCAATGTTGATACCAAGAACAAAAAATTATTAAATACTCCATTAGTAACTACGAGAGGTTATGTCCTAGTTAATGAATCGGGAGAATTAATTAAAGAAATTGAATTATTAGCTCAAAAAATAGTTAATCAAAAATTAAAATCTAAGAATTTTAATTTTACTGATATGAAAAGTGAATTAGTCAATAATTTAATGCCATTTTTAGAAGATAAAACTGGAAGGGTACCAATCATCTTACCAATATTCATGGATATAAAAAGAAAATAACTAATTTTAGTCATTTTCTTTTTTATTTTAAATCATTATATTTAATTATAAATAAACTGTTATTCTTATAAAAAGCATAGAAAATATCTTTAATTTGAAGGTTTCTTTTTATCAATATATCAGTAACAATCTGTTCATCTTTACCTATTTCTTTAATAATTTTCTTTTGTAATTTTCCATCTAGAATGACAGGCATTGGGAACGGGCTTTTTTCATTTTTATTATTATATGGGAATATTGATAAACTACCATTATTTTCTAAGATAGCATATTCAATATCTCCGATATTTCTTTCCCCTTTTTCTCTTAATTGAGTAAGTAAATCATCTAAATTATATTTCTGTTTAATCATTTCCTTATATTTAATTTTTCCATTTTTAATAATAAAAGTTGGATTACCATCCAGTAATGATCTAACTTTATCGCTTTTTAAACTAGCGATTGATAAAACAATTTGCAACAACGTTAAAACTAAAATAGGAATAGCCGACATCATAATACTTTTTCCAGTATCTTCGACTGATATAGCAACGAGTTCCGCAATCAATATTGAGACGATTAAATCAACTATTCCTAATTGTCCTACTTCCCTTTTTCCCAGAATACGATAAATTAAAATAATAAAGAAATAAAAGAAACCTGTACGCATAATTATTCTTATATATTCCATAATTTCACCATTATTATTATGTCATTTGTCATAATTAATTATACAAATTCATAAATAATACTAGGTGATTATATGTTTAAAAATTATTTAAAAAGCTATTTATACCTAGGATTATTGCTTATTGTTTTAACACTTATCATTTCCCTAATGAATACGATATTTAACAAAAATTTTACAATTATTAAGATAATTATTCCTATTATATCTATTTTAGGATCTAGCATTATACTTGGCCAAAAAGTAAAAGAAAAAGCCTATTTAGAAGGCTTAAAATTTTCTAGTATTTATCTAATCATCATTACAATAATTAAAATTATCTTTAAACATACTTTTTCTTATCGAACATTCTTGGTTTACTTTTTAATGTTGTTTGCTAGTATAATTGGCTCAATGATAGGTATCAATATAAAGAAGCAAAATTAGTGTAATGATTGTATATACTCTAAAGACTCAAGCATAATTGATGAACAGCTATAAGCATAAGCCTCTACTCTTGAAGACTCTGTCGTACCAGCATAACCCGTTTTAGCTAATCCAAGCATAGTATGTCCACCATGCTGTCCGTAATAAAAGTTTTTAATTCGTTTAGCACTTTGTAAAACTGCTTTATAGACATCACCATCAAAGACATCGTTTTCCCCAGCCCATTTGACACTACGCCCAGTACCATCACCAGTCGGATCAATATATCTCATTCCAAAGAAATTTTTTTGTTTCATCCACGGCATTGCCCTAAAGCCACCACGCCCAGTTTCATGTCCAGAAATTCCAAGTAAAGTTAACGGATCTAATCCCGTTTCATCACACGCCTTAATCCACGCATCTCCGGTACCTCTAATAGGTGAATCATAATTACCCGTTTTCTTAGCCCATTTTTCAAATAATTTATCTAAATCCTCAGCAGTAATATCATAGACTTTATCGCATAAATCTTTATTCATTAATTTATTAACAGTACCGACATATTTAGTAGTCTTCTTTGTAGTTGTTATAGTAGTTGTTGTCACTGTCGTTTTTGATGTTGTAGTAGTGGTTGTTTTAGGATTCTTATTTGTTAGATTACAACTAATAGCTTTACTATTACCAGCTTTATCAAAAATGGTAATAGCAGCTGTTGCAATTTCTTTATCTAACTTTATATTATTACTTGTATATGTTTTATTATCAATTACATATTTTGAAATGCCACTATCATCACTAGCTTTTACTTCAATTTGACTTATTCCACTCTTATAGTATCCTGAACAACTACCCATAGGACTTTCTTTATCGATATTACGTATCGTAATACTCTTTTCTTTACTTTCACCTTTAGTATTATACATTACAAATTTATATGTTCCATTACTACTTACTTCATAAGTAGATATTTTTTCTTTAGTTTTAATATTATTTGGTAATAATAAATAATCAAACATTTCATCTTTAACATAAATATTAATAATAACATTCTTGTTTGTTACTTCGTTATTATCTGTAAGCAAACTTAATGTTCTATCCATAACCACTACTGATCTTTGAACAGATGTTGTTACTCCACTAGAATTAGTTACTGAATAGATAATCTTATATATTCCTTCTTTAGATGTATCAACATTACTATTTATTGTTACTTTATCTTTTAGGTTTGATCCATCAACCGTATCGACTACTTCATAACCTTTTTCTTGGTATTCTTCACCGACATATAAGAAGACATTAACATCCCCATATAAATGAATATGGGTAGCTCCCGTAGGTTTTTCAATTACCTTAATATTTCTTTCTTTAGTAACATTTCCTAAGGTATACGTAACGTGATAATTACCGATATTATTTATATCAACGTTATTATCAACAACAATATCACTAGTTAAGTCATTATCACTATCATCTCGTCCACTATATCCTGGTTCAATATATTCTTCACCTAAATATAAAGTTATATTATTATCACCCTCAAGATTTATAAAGTATAATTTCTCATCATAAGCAAACTCGTTTCCACTTAGTAATTTACTACATAGAAAAATAATAATGATTACAAAAACAAGTACCCCTAAGATAATTAATGGCCCTTTAAATAAACTTATATCCAGCTTTTCTTCTTTTTTCTTTTTAGTAGTTTTCTTTTCACTACTTAATTCTAAATCATCATCAATGTCATTATTATGATTAAAAAGCATACTACTCACCTTTATTATTCATTTCAATTGTATCATAATTAAAGGTTTTTGTCCTGCTTTTTTACTAATTAGACATAAATATCTTGAATACTTTCAATTGGAATATATTCATTATCAATTGTTACTAAATTATCGTGATCGATACCAATAATTTTACGCATAATTATTTTATTACCAACCTTAATATTAACTAATTTGCTATAAATAAACGAATTAGCAGTAATTATATCATTTATTTTCTTTCTAATATCTCTTATATCATTTTTTTGATTTAAATAATCTAAAGAATTATATATTTGTTTATTATTATGAAATATTTTATTTATATGATTTTGATACATTTTTGGTTTTTCTTTCATACACCCTCCAATATAATATATGTATAAAATGTTCATTTAATGTGGTAAAATATAAATAAAGGATGATAATATGAAAAATGTATCAAAATATAAAGTAGAATTAAATGTTTTAATTCCAATTTTAATCTTTTTTATTGTCAGTATTATTTCTATTTATTCCACTAAAAGATTATTACCAATCGAATATCATAACCTATGGTTAAAGCAAATAATTTGGTATATAATTGGTATTTCTATTGCATATCTTACAATGTTTTTAGGCAATAAATTTCTTTATCGTAATGCTTATATTTTTTATCTTATTGGAATAATTTTATTAGCTTTAGTGTTGCCTTTTGGGGTAACTATTAATAATGCTACATGTTGGTTCAAAATTCCTTTAATTGGAACATTTCAGCCAAGTGAATTTATGAAATTATTCTTGATTATTACCTTATCTAGAATGATTAATGACTTTAACGAAATCCACCATAATCCTGATACCATCGATGAATTAAAATTTATTCTTAAAGTATTAATAATTGTCTTTATTCCTTCGATATTAACCTTTATCGAACCAGATACTGGAGCTGTTATTATGTATTTAATTATTGCTTTTATTATGTTATTTATTGGTGGTTTAAGAAAAAGATGGTTTATCTTAACTCTTATAATAATTAGTTTATTACTAGGTTCTTTCTTAGCAATATATTTTCTAAAACAAGACCTATTTATTAGACTATTTGGAACTTCTTTCTTTTACCGAATGGATCGAATTGCTAATTGGTCTTCATCCGATGGACTTCAGTTAAAGAATTCGCTTACTGCCATTGGTTCAGCTGGTACAGCTGGACATGGTATTAACAAAACACCTATCTATTTTCCAGAAATGCAAAATGATTTTATCTTTGCTGTCTTTGCCTCAAATACTGGATTCATTGGGGCATCAATCCTAATAATTACAATCATATTTTTTGATTTAACACTAATTAATTATGCCAATAAAACAACTAACCAAACAGATAAATATTCACTAGGTGGCATTGTTGGAGTATTAATCTTTAGTCAAATATATAATATTGCAATGACAATAGGGCTCTTACCAATTATGGGAATTACTCTTCCCTTTATTTCATACGGAGGTTCTTCCCTCTTATCATATATGTTACTTTTAGGAATAATCTTTAATATTTCTAACGATAATTTAAGATATGCCAATTAAAAAAAGAAATTAATAATTTCTTTTTTTATTATTCTAATATCCAATCTAATTTAATATTAAAATTACGATCTTTTATTTGTTTTACTTCAATTGGTATATTGATATGAATTACTTCGATATTTCCACCTTCATTAGAATTATCTGTTTTTGAACAATTAACCGGTCCTATCGTTGTTACATATTCATTGACAGCATCGATTAATTTACCATCAATACTTACTTTCTTTCCTTCGACCTTTAAACTATTAGCAACAGTTCCACAATTACTACCTTTAAGTGAATTCATAATGCTATTAGCAATGATTGCTTGGTCGGTAGCAGTTAGTGTTTCCACCAGTAAATCATCATTTTTATTTTTTAATTTAATTGTCATATTTAACATAAAATAAGCAATTCCAAAAGCAATCGCCGTAGCTAAAATTATTTCTACCAACATATATCCACGTCTATTAATTCGCATGTTACACCTCATCATATACTGCTAAATAAGCATATTTACAAGTATCTTTATCACTCGTTTCACAACGTTCAATAGTCATTACAAATGGAGCATCCGTTAAATCAACTGAAGTTGATAAATAATTAACATAATCTTTATAAGTTAAATTAACTGAATTGTCTTTTAAGCTATCTTTTTCTAAATTTTTATAATTGTTATAGAACAAGAAAACCTTTTCTTTGACATTTTCATATTCGGGATTACTATTAATAAACTGATTAATTGACTCTGACTTTCCATTTGCTTTGGCCGCTAATAACTTGCAGTATAAAACACTCATCTTATCGCCACCATTACATTTTTGAATATATTCACCATAGTACTCTTTATAAAACCCTAGTCGATATAAAGCTGTTACATCATAATAATCAAGTCTTGTTTTATAAGTAGAATATATTTTATTGTAACTGATAAAAATACCCGCTAAAAATGTTAAAATAATTGCTGATACGACAATTACTTCAGCCATCATAAATCCTTTTTTATTCAATTTCATTTTTACCTCCTAAGAGCAACTATCGACATATTCAAAGTTATTGCCATTGGTATATTTTACTCCACCTGGAAATGCCTCACCATTAGATCCAGTCATCTCATCTTCAGATAAATCTAATAAGCCAAGTTGAATACAGCCATTAAGACCTAAACTGTTTTTATGATCTTCATAATATATTTTAGCATAGCTAACAATTACTTCTTTTTTAGCATTATCTTGTTTAGCTTTATTTCTTTCGACAGCTGCATTAATAGATGATATAGCCATTACTGAAATAGCTAAAAGAATGACTACAACTGCTAATAATTCAATTAACGTAAATCCTTTTTTATTTAGTTTCATATTTCTTCCTCAATTTCTTTATTTTTACCGCCGTTTCGACACGACCACTAATCAATTCTCCAATGGAATCACCATAATTAAGGGCATTGATCATTTGTGCTATCTTTTCAGAACAATCAACGGATCTAAACCATTTCATCTTTTGAATACTATCAGGAACATAACTAACATTTGAAGCATATACTCTATCAATTATTCCTTTATCAAAATATTCTTGGAATTTATCTACTCCTTCTGTAAATAAAGCAAACGTAACAATCAAAAATATTTTTTCAACACCTAATTTTTTAATTGCTTCAGCCGTATCTAAAATAGAACCACCTGATGCAATCATGTCATCGGCGACAATAACATACTTTCCTTTCATATCACTAGGTCCTAAAAATCTATGATCAATAATTGGATTCTTTCCTTTTACTACTTTCGTATAATCCCTTTGTTTATAAAATGAGCCAATATCGACATTACCTAATAAATCAGAAAAGAACCTTGCCCTTTTCATCGCTCCTTCATCAGGTGAGATACATACAAATTTAGAAAAATCGTGAATTTTTTCATACTCAATTAAATCTAGTAACATAATATCGCCCAAATACATGTTTTCAAAAGCCATATTAGGTACCGCATTCATAACACTTTTGTTATGGACATCACAAGTAACGATTTCATTAACTCCCATTAATTCAAGCTCTTTTAAAGCCATAGCACAGTCTAAACTTTCTCTTGAATCTTTTTTATCTTGTCTTGATTCATACAAGTATGGCATAATTACTGTCCTTTTTGTGGCATGTCCACATTCAGCACTTAAAATTCTTTTGATATCCATAAAATGCTCATCTGGACTCATATAATGGGTTCTTCCATAGTAAGGATATGATATATCATAATTGCTAACATCACTCATTATATATAAGTCTTTATCACGAAGAGATTCTTTAATAACCACTTTCCCTTCACCATTGTTAAATCTTACCAAGGAAGTTTCAACCAAATAATTATCATTTGTCTTTCTAATATCTTTGATATGTTCATTAACTTTTTCTCCAAATTCTCTAAAATTTTCTGGAACTATTATTTTTAATTCACTCATACTACTCCTACTCCTTATACAATTTCTAATTTATCAAATTTGACATTTAGATAGTTTCTGCTTGCCAAATAATCGCACATATGCACAAATCTTCCTAATTTATCACTAGGTACCGGTAATACTACTTTCGTGTACTTATCGGTATTCCACCTTCCCATATGACTTTCAATCATCATACACATCTTTCTAACATCATCAATATTCATCTTCAAATCTTTAGCATGTTCCATAATTAATTTTGATGATAATAAGGGATGATCAAATCTTGTATATTTTTCTTCTTCATATCCTTTTTTTAATCCATCATGCATAATTAAAGCCATAATAATTAAATCTTTTTCGCTATCACTAAACATATCGTTTATTTGAAATAAATCATAAGCAATTCTTACTGCTACTTTCGTATGTTTAAGTAGTCCATGCTCAGTACTTGCAAATTTAGGATGATATTTACCAGTACTAGAGGCTGGTATTTTAAAGAAATAATCAGGAAGCAAATCGATTAAATACTTAATGTCTTCTCTTCTATTCCTATCTTTAATATAATTAATTTCAGTTTCAAAATATTTAATTTTATTCATCTTTTCCTCTTATATTAACATCAATTTTTGTATAAGGTATTTCAATTTTATATTTATTAAAATATTTTCTTAAAATCTTATTAAAATCTCTTTTAACTTGGAATCTAACATTAGACTTACACTCTAACATCACCATATATTTAATGCTACTTGTCGCAAATTCTTGAATACCTAATAATTTATAATTACCAATGTATCCATCAATCTTTTCAACTTCGGGAGTCATTTCTTTTAAGCATTTTTCTAACTTGTCAATATCTGTATCATAAGCTACATCGATATTAATATAATGTACTGTATTATTGATACTATAATTAACAACTTTTTTAAAAGCCGAATTAGCAATAATCATGCCTTCACCATTTGCTGCTTTTAACTTGGTTGTCATCAAACCAAAAGAAACCACTTCCCCTGTAAAACCATCGATTGTTACGACATCTCCTAAAGCATAGTGATTGTCAAATAAGATTAATACTCCCGCTAAAAAGTCTCTAACCATATCTTGGAACGCTAGACCAATGATAACACCAGCTACCCCAATCGAAGTAACTAAAGCCGAAGTATCGACTCCATAAACACTAAGGATAGCTAAAACAACAAATATCATAATTAGATATTTAATAATATTTTTAAGTAAAGAAATAAGTGTTTTCTTCTTCCTATCAGCATACTTTGTCTTACTAATTTTCATCATCAAGAACTTAATAATATTATAGACAATAACCCCGATAATTATATACACTATCGGTAAAAGAACTTTTTTTGTTAATAATATTTTCATTATAATTCACTCCCTATAATTTTTTCTAAGAAATAATTTTCTAAATATAAATACTCTTTTTTACCTCGTAAATATCCTTCATTAGTTTCTAAATATCCATCATTAATTAATTGTTTAATGACATCTTGGTTTAATAAATCATCACTGTATTTTTCATTAAAGTTTTTAATAGATATGCCTTTAACTAATCTAAGGCCTAATATTAAATCATTCTCTTTTCGAATATTAATATCTTCATATTCTCTTTTATCTTCGTAATTACCATCTAAGTACTTATGCATATTTTTCGTATTACTAATACGATAATTATTAAGATAGCTTACTGCTCCCAAGCCAAAACCATAATAATTACCATTTAACCAATAGTTTTTATTATGCACGCTTTCATAGCCATCTTTGGCATAATTACTTATTTCATAATGATGATATCCTCGTTTTTTTAATGCCAAATTGATATATTCATACATTTCTCTATCAACATTTTCATCAATATAATCATGTTTATCAATATATAACTTGGTATGTTCTTCCAAAATTAATGAATAACATGAAACATGTGGAAGATCTAATTCTAAAAACTTAGCAATATCGTTTTTAACTATCTCTATATTATTATTGACACCGTATATTAAATC
>ONWZ01000073.1 GCA_900321645.1 uncultured Eubacteriales bacterium
CTTTATTTTTAATTGCTAATAATTTAATTTGTCCATCTTCAAGAATTAAGTAATTAACTCCTTGATCATCGATACCAATACTTAAAATACAATTAAAGTTCATTACCTTATCTAATAAACTATCTTTATGAGTTAATTTGTAGAAATTTCTAAAGCGTTTATTTCGAATAGCTAAGATAGTTGCAACCAAGTGTTTACATGGATAGTCACAAGGACAAGAACAATAAACCGTCATCTTTTTCTTATCTTCATCATATTTAAGTTCAATCACATATAAGTGGGTTCCACCAACAACCGCATAATACGTATCTTTTATTTTTTCTAAGAAAAAGACACGATTATTTTCAAAGTATTCTTCTCCTCTACCAACAATTTCATAAGAAAAAACATTGGTAAATTCATCTTTGAATAAATCAAAATCATATGTTTCACGATATTCATATTTATTCTTTTTACCATTAATTTCTTCAGCCATTTCTGTTAAAAAACCACTTAATTTCATTGGTAAATGATCAAAGATAGTAATTAAGTAATTGAATAATAAATCAGCTTCTTTAGGAATATAACGATTAAATTTCATCGTAAATTTATTGTTAATATAATTATTAACAGTTACCGTACATTCATCAGTTAATTCATGGGCGGATGGGCATTCCTTGATATCTTTGGCTAAAGCGGCCAATCTATCATAAGCATTATTCGGAAAGAATTCATAAGCAATAACACTATCTATTTTGTATTCATCAAGTAAAGCTAAATCAATCCAAGATAAACGATAACATTTTAATTTTTTATAATAATCTAATCTAATGTATAAATATAAATTATGATAATTTTCTAAATACATATCAAATAATAAATTCGTATTTTTATAGTTTTTCTTTACTTTTGTTAATAACTTTTGATACTTCTCATTCATCTTTAACAACCTCTTTTAATTTATCATAAATCTTAACCATCGCATAAGTATCTAAACCACAATATTTAAGTAAATTTTCACGCGTATCAGCAAGTTCTTTTTCATCCATATTCTCCATTGCTCTAAAACTATTCATCGCTTCACTCCCATTATGAATTTGATCTAGATTATGATAATCAAGATTGGGATCACTAGGAAACAAGGCTGGTAAAACTTTTTTGATGGAAGATGATCCATCCATACATTTCTTATAGTAATATCTTTTACTAAAAGGATCCTCCAAATCTTTAATATGGTCATAGATATTCATCAAGTGTTTACTAAGGTCTGGATATATTTCAGCCAATCTTTTAATTCTTCCCTTTTCAAAACTCATATTATAAGCTAGGGTACATGCATCTAGTGGAATATCACGAACTAGTTGTTCAGCCAATAGTCTACGAGGATCAGTACCGGGTATTCCTAAATATTCCGTATGTTTAAGTTCACCATTTTCTTTTTCATAATAATGCAAAGAATATTGGAATGGCACTTGTTCATAGGGATGAACATGATTATATAAAGGAATTGGCATTTGATAAGTTTCAAAATCTAAAAAATATAATGGATATGACAAAGTATTTAAGAATTCTTTAATACTTTTCTTATCAATATAATCAGGTTTATCATATAATTCAAATTCAATTCTTTGCCTGTATGAATCTCTAATTTTGGCATGTAATAAATCTTCGAAAGAAACATAACCTTGTTTATATAGTTTCATGGCAGTTGTACCTAATTCTCTGGTAATATTAAAGACATTCGGTTGTGGAAAATCTTTAGTACAATAATTAAAGAAAGGACACCGATAAGGATCATAACAATGGTCATCAATAGCTTCGTCTCTTTCATTAACATTTTCCATATATTCATTGATTTTTTTAACATTTTCTTTAACAGTGTCTTGCAATTCAATAACTGTTTCAGTAATATCGTTTTCTAAGAATAGTTTATCTAATTCGATATTGCCGATTCGTTCATATTCACTATTAATGACAATAACACTACATTTCGTTACTTTAAAACCTAAACTAGTTAAAACATAATATTGATAACTAGCATCATTAATATAGACATCTTTAAGTCCAGTTGAACTTTTTACTTCATAGATTTCATATTTATCTTTATTTTTCTTTAAAATATCGACACTACAAAAATTATTTTCATAATTAAATGAAGCTTCCGTAATAACCACATCTTCATATGATTCAATCGTACTATAAGTATTATCAATCATCTCTTTTAAGTTATCGGTATACTCAATATTAACATGTTCTCCGAATAAGTATCTTGCTACTTCATGAACCATATTACCATTTTCTAAAACAGAAGAATTATCTATTTCTTCCTTTACTTCCGGTTTATATTTTTCTAGCCATAACATTTTAGGGCATTGAATTCCCCTACAATAACGTGATTTAGATAAATTCATAAAACACCTCTTACATATTTTCAATTATTTCTTCAAAAGTTAAAACTTTATTATGATAATCCTCAATTAGTTTATCAGCTAATAAACTAATTGGTTTACCAGTTGTCGTAATACTTCTTGTGGCTAAACCATTATTACTAGCTTTATCAAACAAGGTTTTAGCACATGGTTGTTTTTTAATACCATCCCATGTCATATCTTCATGATAGTATTCATCGATTGGAACAATCTTTTCATCATGAAAACTAAACGTTATCTCATTAACTTTAAAGATATATAAATTACCTTCATTATTTATCATACATACTTTTATATTAGGAATATGATGATCATTTAAAATATCGATAATCGTAGCAATTTCTTTTTTGAACTTATAAATATCATGATCTTTATGTTGTTTAGCATAGCTGTTACATAAATTTAAGGCTGATAAATATATTAGAACATCGATCTCACTATTTATAAATAAATTATCTAAATAATATAGTGCTCTAATAAAATCTTCATCTTCGATTACTTCAACTTCTCCTGTATAATTTTTAGCATATTCATTTAATAACATTGTTAATTCATTCATACTATCTACCTCAATTTTATTATAACACAAAAAGAAAAGAAACTTAATTGTTTCTTAGTTTTTACTTTCAACTTTATTTAATGTTTGCATAATGGTACCCGTTTCTACATTATTTACAGGATACCATCCATACTCTGTCATCTTGTCATATGTTTTTGCTTGACAGGCCATAATCTTAATTAGATTATCTTTTAAGGTCATA
>ONWZ01000038.1 GCA_900321645.1 uncultured Eubacteriales bacterium
CAGCATCAAGAGCTCTAGCAGCATCAGCCTTAGTTAAATCTGCTTTTTCAGCAACGAATTCTACTAATTCAGCTTTTGTCATTTTTTGTTTACCTCCGTTTTCTTTTAAGCATACTCAATCTATGCTTACAAATATATGGTAGCACGAATCCCCTTTAAAATCAAGTAGTTAACTAAAAAAAGACCATAAAATATGGCTTTTTTTCATAAATGTTTACAAAAAGTGTCCATTATATTACAATAGCAATCATCGTAGAACTACCTTTATTAATTATTTTAGTTAGGGTTTGACATAATTTATACCTTACATTATCTGGCATCATAGCTAATTTTGCTTGAATTCCTTCTTGAACAATTACATCTAAGCTTCGGCCAAAAATCTCACTTTTCCAAATATCTTCGCCATTTTTACTATCAGTAAGACTCTTAATTAACTCCTTGCTTTGCATTTCACTGCCGATAATTGGCTCAAATGTCGACTCTACATCTACCTTAATCATATGTATTGAAGGTGCTTTTGCTTTTAATTTTACGCCATATCTACCACCTTGCTTAATAATTTCTGGCTTTTCTAATTTCATATCTGCTAGCGTTGGCGAAGCAATTCCATATCCTGTCTGTTTAACAGTCTTAAGCGCACTTTTAATTTGATCATATTCACTTTTCGTATCATTAAATTCTTGAAATAATGATAATAGTTGTGCTTTGGAACAAATATCAATATTAATTATGTCTTTTAACACTTGATTATATAATCCTTCTGGTGCTGATAGATTAATTGTTACTTCACCAGTAGAAGTGTCGATATCGGAAAGATATGCTTTTTCAATATATTCATTGTCATCAAAGTAATTGGTAATTTTTTCAACATCTCTAATTTTATCAATTGATATAACACTTTCTTTTATTTTATCAATATATGCTTTTTTAACATAATGATCTGGATTAAGTATTGATATCCAGTCGGGCATATTAAATTTAACATCAACTACTGGAAATTCATATAATGCTTCCCTTAAAATATTAATCATATCTCTTTCTTGCATTACTTCAACATTTATTGGTAATACCGGTACATTATATTTATCTTTTAATTCATTAGTTAGATTAATTGTTTCTGGATTGGCTGGATTAGCACTATTTAAAAGTACAATATACGGTTTACCAAGTTCTTTTAATTCACTTATGACTGTTTCTTCGGCAGGAAGATAATCGTTTCTTTTAAATTCTCCAAAAGAGCCATCTGAAGTAATGACGATTCCAATCGTTGAATGATCTTTAATAACTTTTTCGGTACCAATTTCAGCCGCTTCAATAAATGGAATAGGTTCACTATACCAAGGAGTCATAACATATCTGGGCCCATTTTCATCATCGACACCTTTAGCATCATTAATGACATATCCGACACAATCAATCATTTTAATATTGGCACTAAAATCATCAATCATTATTTTGGCAGCATTAGCAGGCACAAATTTAGGCTCTGTCGTCATAATCATTTTACCACTAGCTGCTTGGGGCAATTCATCCAATGTTCTTTTCTTTTCAAATTCATCTTGAATGTTGGGAACTACCAAATTTTCCATAAATCTACGAATAAATGTTGATTTACCAGTTCTAACAGCTCCGACAATTCCTAAATAGATATCTCCTCCGGTACGCTTAGCAATATTTTTAATAACCTCTATTTTTTCCATACAAAACCTCTCTTCTACTTAATAGTATGTGAAAACATAATGTTTATTCACAAAGTAGAAAAAAAGACGATTTTCATCGCCTAATGATTTTCTTTATACCATCTGCAATACTTATCTTGAGTAAATCCTCCGTCAATATATTGGAATTTAGTATTTTCATTAACTGTTACTTCATTTTCACCAACATACTCATATTCAACCCACGTATCGCCTCTTTTAACATTCATTTTGCCATCACCGGGTTCACCCATATCAATCATAAGTGTTGTATAACTTGCTGTCGTATCACCACTCATTTGATCATTTAAATTAACCGGAGCAATTAACTTTAATTCATAGTTATTATCGTTGGTTTTATTAAATGTTATGATACGATAAGTAATAATACCATCAGAGTTGAATTTCGCCATTCTTACATACGTATTAATTTCAAGTGCTGTACCGGCACAAGTATTATCATTAAATTGAATATGTGCCCAATTTCCTTTAATTTTGTTCCACAAGTCGTATACTTCATCATTTTTCATATTAGTTTCTGCTTTACTATAAACATCATTGCTATTTATGATATTACTATCTTCGACAAATCCATCGTTAGAACAATCAGTAACGTTATTTTTACTAAATGATAAATATCCTTCTTTATTTAAAAAGAATAAAGCAATGGCAAATAAAAGTAATAAAATAACAATTGTAAGTAATATAGGTAAAAAATTATTTTTCTTTTCCTCCATCTTATCCTCCTTAAATACATATTAGCATATATTAAGATAAAAAAAGTGTTAAAACGACTTAATAATCAATTTTTACACTATTTTTACATTATTTTAAATATGTTTTTAAAAATTGTCCAGTATAACTTTCTTTGCATTTAGCAACTTCTTCTGGAGTACCGGTAGTAACTACTGTACCACCCATATCTCCGCCCTCAGGTCCTAAATCAATAATATAGTCAGCTACCTTAATAACATCTAGATTATGTTCGATGACAATTACGGTATCTCCGTTATCGACAATTCTTTGTAAAATAACCAATAATTTCTTAATATCATCAGCATGTAAACCAGTTGTTGGTTCATCCAAAATAAAGATACTTTTACCAGTTGGCTTCTTTTGTAGCTCCTTAGCTAGTTTTACTCTACCCGCCTCGCCACCTGATAAGGTTGGAGCACTTTGACCTAATTCGATGTAACTAAGCCCAACATCATACATTATTTGTAGTTTATCCTTAATCTTTTTATGATTTTCAAAGAATGGTAATGCTTCCGAAACTCTCATTTTAAGTACATCTGCAATATTTTTATCTTTAAATTTAATTTGTAATGTTTCACTATTATATCTTGTTCCATTACAAACTTCACAAGGAACATATACATCAGGTAAAAAATTCATTTCAATTCTTTTAACGCCATCGCCCCAACATGCTTCACATCTTCCACCTTTAACATTGAATGAAAAACGGTTTTTACCATAACCTCTGATTTTTGATTCTTTCATATCGGCAAATAAGTCTCTAATATCATCGAATACTGATACATAAGTAGCAGGATTGCTTCTTGGTGTTCTACCAATTGGATCTTGAGTAATATGAACCACTTTATCGATATTTTCTAATCCAGTTACTTCTTTGCATTCGCCAACGACCGTTCTTGATTTATAAACGTGTTTCATCAAAGCATTATATAAAATATCATTAACCAAGGTTGATTTACCAGACCCAGACACACCAGTAACACAGATAAATTTACCAAGTGGAAATTTAACATTAATATTTTTTAGATTATGTTCTTTAGCACCCTTTACTTCAATAAATTGACAATTTCCTTTACGTCTTTTTTTAGGAACATCTATTTTTAGGGTACCACGAAGGTATTTGCCAGTAAGTGAATTAGGATTATTCATAACTTCTTGTGGTGTACCAGCCGCCATAATCTTACCGCCATCATTACCAGCACCCGGCCCAATATCCACTAAATAATCAGCAGCAAGCATCGTATCAGTATCATGTTCGACGACAATTAGGGTGTTACCTAAATCACGCATTTCTTTTAATGAATTGATTAGTTTTTCATTATCTCTTTGATGTAAGCCGATTGAAGGTTCATCTAAAACATATAAAACGCCTGTAAGTTTACTACCAATTTGGGTAGCTAATCTAATTCTTTGAGCTTCACCACCAGATAATGTACTTGCTGAACGAGATAGAGCAATATAACCTAAACCAACATTATTTAAAAACTCTAAGCGATTAATAATTTCTTTTATCAGTAATTCACTAATTTTCTTTTGTTCATTATTTAGTTTAAGATTCTTCGTAAAACTATATAAGTCAGAAATACTCATATTAGTCATCTCATAAATATTCTTATTATTGATTAAGACACTTAAAATATCTTCCTTTAATCTCGTACCATGACAAAGTGGACATTTTTGTTCTATCATAAAGCCTTCAATCCACTCTCTTACCCAAGTAGCAGTTGTTTCGATGTATCTACGTTCTAGATTAGTAATAATACCTTCATAATAAGCATCCTTTGTTCTACTTCCCCCAGAACGAGACTGATAATTAAAGTGCATAACATCTGGGGAACCACACAAAATTATATCTAATTTTTCCCTAGGAATATCTTTAATTGGCATATCTAAATCGATATTGTAATATCTAGCAACCGTTGATATTTCGGTATATAAAATATTTTGTTCAACCGTGACTGTTTTAATCCCGCCATCATTAATACTTAACTTATTGTCAGGAATTAATAATTCCTCACTAATTTTCATTTTTACACCTAAACCATTACATTCAGGACAAGCACCATATGGAGCATTAAAAGAAAACATTCTTGGTTCTAATTCTGGTAAAGAAAAATCACAATCAGGACAAGCATATTTCTCGCTCATAATTATCTGACTGCCGCCAATAACATCGATGACACATTTACCATTAGCTTTCTTACAAGCAAGTTCAATTGCTTCATATAAACGACTTCTAATATTATCTTTAATAATTAAACGATCAATAATAATTTCAATCGAGTGTTTTTTATTCTTTTCTAAGGTAATATTCTCGGACAAATCATAATCATTACCGTCGATTCGTGCACGTAAAAAACCCTCTTTTTTTAAGTCATCTAATAAATCTTTTTGCGTCCCTTTTTCACCATAGACAATTGGACTTAATACTCTTATCTTAGTTCCTTCAGGAAGATTCATTATTTGTAACGTCATTTCTTCAATACTTTGACTAGTAATTGGCTTGTGATGATTAGGACAATATGGAATGCCAATACGAGCGTATAATAATCTTAAAAAATCATATATTTCGGTAACAGTTCCAACGGTACTACGAGGATTGTTGTTAGTGCTTTTTTGATCAATACTGATACTTGGACTTAATCCTTCGATACTATCGACATCCGGTTTATTAGTACCACCTAAAAATTGTCTTGCATAAGCGCTAAGACTATCGACATATCTTCTTTGGCCTTCAGCAAATATGGTATCGAAAGCTAAACTGCTTTTACCACTTCCTGATACACCGGTCATAACAATTAACTTATTTTTAGGCAAAGTAATATCAATATTCTTTAAATTATTTTCTCTAGCCCCTTTGATAATAATTTGGTCCATAAGTATCTTCCTTTCAAAAATATAATTACTAAATAAATATTATACCCTAAAATCAAAAAAAGACAACTAACTTAGTCATCTATTTTGATATTTTTCTTAATTTTTTCTCTTATTCTAAAGAATGTATTATAGATTGCTTTCATATCCTTGTTTAATATATTGGCAATTTCTTCAAAAGAATAGCCTTTTAATCGCAAGTCAAACACTTGCTTTTCAAATGGCGTGAGTTTTTCTCTAATTAAATTTGCTATTTCCTTATTATTATCCCTACCAACAAAATATTTTTCAATATCTGTTGCATCACGCATTGTTTTCTCTAAACTATCATTAATAGTAATGGCTTCATTTAATATACGATCTTTTCCACTCGTCATCTTTTTTAAGTAATTAGCAATTTGTCGATCTATGCATAGATTCGCAAAAGTATAAAAAGTTGCATCTGTATCTTGCGAAAAGTTTCTAATTGCTTCATCCAACCCAATAAATCCTTCTTGCATAATATCATTGATTTCAACGCCGTGATGTGAAGCAAAGACAATGGCATTTTTACTCTTCTTAACGACTATTGGCTTATATTTACGATAGATTAGATTAATAGCATCTTCATTTCCATCTTGTGCTAAGTACACTAATTCGTATTCATTGTGCTCCATTATCGATCACCTGAAACAATTCTAGCTAAAATTATTCCGGCAGAAACTGAGGCATTTAAGCTATTAATTTTACCAATCATCGGTATCGTCGCAATATAATCACAATTATCTTTGACAATTTTGCTCATTCCATGGCCTTCGTTACCAATAATTAGACAAATTGGTGAATTATAATTAATTCTTGTATAATCTTCTCCGTTCATATCAGTGCCGACAATCCAATATCCTAAATCTTTCAATTTGGTAATTGTGGCTGTCAGATTACTAACTTTAACGATTGGCATATTGTAAATAGCGCCAGCACTAGTTTTAACAACCGTTCCGTTAACTACCACACTTCGGTCATTAGGAATAATAATTGCATCTATCCCTAGTGCTTCACAAGTTCTAATAATTGCTCCAAAATTATGTGGGTCTTCCAAATGATCCAACATAACAACCAAAGGATGCTTTTTTTCTATTTTAGTAATATAGTCAAAATCAAAAGTTTGAACGTCATCTACCTCAATAACAATTCCTTGATGCAATCCATCTACCTTATTATCTAACACTTTGGTTGGAACAACGGTATATTTAATATGATTCTTTCTAATTAAATCAAAGATATCTTTATCGTTAAATTTATCAGCCAAATATATTTTATTAATTTTTTCATGGCTATTAATTTTCTCTTTAGCTACATTTTTTCCATATATTAGCATTTTATTCCTCCAAATCGCCGCCCCAGTTTAATAATCCACCATCAAGATCATATAGATTAGTATACCCCATATCAACTAGTGTTTGAACAGCTTTTCTACTTCTCATGCCTGATTGGCAATAAACAATTATTTTAGTATCTTTTGCATAAGCTATGGTATCTATTTGATCAAGCGGAATATTTACGGCATTAGGGATATGTTCACGGTTGTATTCTTCGCTTGTTCTAACATCAATTAAAACAGCCCCACTATTAAGAATATCATGTGCTTGATTAGTATCAATAATTTCAAAGCTTTTATTATCACAAGCGGTAAATAAAAGAATTATTACGATCAAACTAATTATCTTTTTCATTATATTCCTCCCAAATCAAATTCATTATTTCATCAATTCTTGTCTTTTTATCATCTAGATATAAATAACCAATCAAAGTTTCAAAACCAGTTGCCATCTTATAAGTACCAATATCGGTGTTTTTTGGATGGGTTTCGCGTTTATAATTTCTACCTCTTTTAACTATTTCAATCTCCTCATCACTTAAATATTTATTATCAATCAAATAGTTTAATATGTTACTTTGTCCTTTCGCAGAAACATATTTAATAGCTTTCTTCTGTAATTCTTCAACTTTAGCAATTCCTTTATTGATTAGATAATTCCTAACATATACTTCATATATTGCATCACCTAAATAAGCTAAAGTTATGACATTTATTTGTTTTACATTCATAGTTTCACCACCCAAATTATACCATATTCTCAAAAAAAATTAAATATGTTATAATCTATTTGTGAGGTGCTTATGAGAAAAATAGTAATTGGCAAGACATATCGTCATTTCAAAGGGAACCTATATAAAGTAATCGATATTGTTAACGATAGTGAATCTGATGGACAAGTAGTTATTTATGAGGCATTATATGGCGAACATACTAGGTGGGCTAGACCATATGATATGTTTAATAGTGCGGTTGATAAAGTTAAATATCCAGATGTTAAGCAAGAATATCGTTTTGAAGCAATTGATTAGTAGTACCTAAAAAGGCGACAGTATGTCGTCTTTTTTTGTTAACTTATAGTTTACTATAGTAATCGTATCGATTCTTAGCCCACTCTTTTTGCATATTTAATAGTCTTTCGGCATCCTCTGGATTAACTTTCTTTAAGTTAGCATATCTATTTTCATTAGATAAGAATTCATCATATTTAGTTTCATCGATTTCTTTTGAATCTAAAGTAAATGTTCCAGCATCAGGATTAGCTCTAAATGTTAAGAAGTAACCACATTCGGTTGCTAATTTAGAGTCGTCAAGGCTATGATCCATACCTGTTTTGATACCATGTTCAATACATGGTGCATAAGCAATAATGATTGAAGGCCCTTTATGATTATTTGCTTCTTGAAGGGCTTTTAAGTATTGCTCTTTATTATAACCAATATTGACACAAGCCACATAGACATGTGGATAGCACATTGCCATTCTTGCTAAATCTTTCTTATAGTTTGTTTTACCACTAGCGGTAAATGATGCAATTGAACCGAGATTACTAGACTTGGAAGATTGACCGCCAGTATTTGAATATACCTCTGTATCTAAAATTAGAATATTAATATTTTCGTTGGTTGATAAAACATGATCTAATCCACCATAACCGATATCATAAGCAAATCCATCACCACCGATAATCCACATTGATTTTGGTACTATATAATCGCGAAGTTCATTTAATTGAGGATGCTTTTTAAAATCAATTTCATGATATACATCTTTACAAATATTATAATCATCCATGTTATCTAACCATTTAGTAAATACTGGATCATTATGGCTTTCCATATATTTTTTAATTTTATCTCTTTTAATATTGATACCGGTCTTAATACCTAAACCAAATTCGGAATTGTCTTCAAATAAACTATTAGCCCAAGGAATACTGTAAGGAGTCGAAGGAGCACTAGCTCCGTAGATTGAAGAACAACCTGTCGCATTGGCAATAATTAAATTATCATTAAATAATTGGGTTAAGTTTTTAATATAAGCTGTTTCACCACAACCTGCACAAGCACCTGAATATTCAAATTTTGGATCAGTAAATTCAAGATTTTTAACATTAACTATGTTGCTTTCATACTTAATTTTATGTTCATTTAAATAATTATAATTATCATTTGTGAATTTACTCTTATTATATTTATTCATTTCAAGCGCCTTGTTGCCACCTTTTCCAGGACACATATTGGCGCATAAACCACAACCAGTACAATCTTCATATGAAATACCGATTGCGAACTTTTTATCTTTCGGCATCATACTTGGAATAGCATCTGGATATTTATCATCATTTTCTAGTAAATATGGTCTAATTACGCCATGTGGACAAACAAAGGCACATTGATTACATTCGATACAATTTTCTTTTATCCAGCAAGGAACATTTTCGGCAATATCACGTTTTTCATATTTTGTCGTTCCACCTGGATAGATACCATTCATTTTATCAATAAAGGCGCTAACTGGCAGTTCATTTCCTTTAAGTAAACCGATTTGTTCCTCAAATGATAAATCTTTTTTCTCAGCATAGTTTAAATTAATCCAATCTTCATCGATGGTGACTTTATGCATATTTTTAACAGCTTCATCGACAATTTGATTATTGACATTGACAACGGCATCACCTTTATGTTGGAAACGTTTTTTATTAGTTTCTTTCATAATATCCATTACTTTTTTTGTATCGATAATCTTAATAATATCAAAGATACATATTTCCATACAAGTACTAATCTTGTTTTTAAGGCCTAATTCATTTACCAATTTGTAGGCATCGATGGTATATAGATTAACGTGCTTTTTAGCAAGTAAATATTTAATTTTATCCGGCAAAGAGGCTTTTAGCTTTGCCTCATCTAATTTGGTATTTAAGAAAAGGGTTCCATGATCCTTTAAATTATCGATAACATCATATTTATAGATATATTCTTCTTTTGAAATGACAACTAATGAAGGATTACCAACGTAGTATGGTTTTTTAATTTTTTCATTGCCAATACGCATATGGCTTCTAGTTACACCACCTGATTTTTTAGAATCATATTGGAAATATCCTTGAACATAATTATCAGTATTATCACCGATAATTTTAATGATATCTTTACAAGTAGAGACCATTCCATCAGAGCCATAACCATAGATTAAAAATTCAGTCATCTTACTTGGAATTGTAAAATCTTCATTGACTTTTAAACTTAAGCCTGTTACATCGTCGTTGATACCGATCGTAAAGTTATGATGGGCATCTTCTTTTTCTAAATAATCAAATACAGCTTTAATTTGGGCTGGACTAGTATCTTTAGAGGATAATCCATATCTACCGCCAATCACTTTAATATTTCTTTCGCAAAGGGCAGCCATAACATCTAAGTATAATGGTTCACCATTTGCTGCAGGTTCTTTCGTACGATCGAGTACAGCTACCTTTTTAACTGTCTTAGGTAATACTGCTAATAAGTGCTTATTGCTGAATGGACGATATAAATGAACTTCAATCATTCCATATTTTTTACCATTTTTATTTAGATAATTGACAACTTCTCGCGTAGTATCACAAACACTACCCATAGCAATAATTACGTGCGTTGCTTCATTATCACCATAGTAATTAAATGGTTTAAAGTTACTACCGGTAATTTTATTTATTTCATTCATATAATCTTCAACAATTGTAGGAACTTCATCATATACTTTGTTTCTTGCTTCAGCGTTTTGAAAATAAATATCATCATTTTGAGCTGTCCCTCTAGTATTATAATTTTCATTATTCATTGCATGGTTGCGAAAATCAGTTAAAGCCTTTTCATCGATTAAAGACCTTACTTTATCAAAATCGATAAGTTCAATTTTATCTATTTCATGACTAGTTCTAAATCCATCAAAGAAATTAACAAATGGTAAAGACGCTTTGATAGCGGATAAATGAGCTATATTAGCCATTCGATAGGCATCTTCAGGATGCGACGAAGATAACATACATACTCCAGTTTGTCTAATTGCATAAATATCTTGATGATCACCAAAGATACTTAAGGCATGAGTCGCTAAACTACGTGCTGCTACATGCAATACGGCTGGTAGCATTTCCCCAGCCATTTTATATAAAGTAGGAATCATTAATAATAATCCTTGACTTGCTGTAAATGTTGTGGCTAGTACTCCTGATTGAAGAGCACCATGCACTAAAGCAACTGCTCCAGCTTCAGACTGCATTTCCACAACTTTCACTTTATTATTCCAAAAATTATAATTCTCGTCGTGTGACAAAACATCAACTTTTTCAGCCATCGGACTAGCTGGTGTAATTGGATATATTCCACATAATTCACTAAATTTATATGCCACAGTGCTGACTGCTTCATTGGCATCCATTGTTTTATATTTACTCATTTGTATACACCTCTCATCTAATATTAATTATATAATAAATGAATGGAATATTCAATAATAAAAAAGCCTTACTCAGCACAAGTAAAGCCTTGAATAGTATAATTGCTTCTTAATGTATCGATATCTCTTGATAAATTTAATGTTGCTAAATCATTATCACTAATTTGATCATAATCAATAACGTATGTTACACGATAATCATTGTCGGTTATATCATTGGTATTTTGAACTGAAAAACCGGGCATATTGCCATATGTACTTTGAACACTGGCATGTCTATCACGAAGTCCAGCAATATCAATAATAGTATTTGTAACACCATTTATAATATTATCGATGGCACTACCGACAACTCCATCGATAATTCCATCATTATCAGGATAAGTATCATTAGTTGTACCATCTGTACCTGTACCAACTCCATCTATATTTTCATCAGTTCCATCATTGGTCATATCATTATAGTCGTTGGCATTATCTTGGTGATAATCATAAGTAACACGTAATTTCTTTACTTCAGTACCTTGATAATCAATATTATATGTCATTTTTGTAGTTAAATAAGTACCGGTATTTTGATAAGTACAACTCATTGTCTTGGTAGCACCCATGCCACAGCCAGTAAGCATAAAACTACATATTCCTATTAAAACAATCAATTTTTTCATTTTTTCCTCCTTTTATTACTATTATTTACGTATTTTAATAAAAAATAATTGTTAAATTTTAACAAAAAAAGAAGGCTTTTGCCCTCTTAATAATCACAGTTTCCAGGTGTTCTAGGATAAGGAATTACATCTCTTATGTTATCGACACCAGTTAAATAAATAATTAGTCTTTCAAAACCCATACCAAATCCGGAATGAACACATCCACCAAATTTACGTAGATTTAGATACCAATCTAATTCATCTTGCTTCATACCTAATTCATCCATTCTATTAACTAGTTTATCATAATCTTCTTCTCTTTGACTTCCACCCATCAGCTCACCAGCACCAGGCACTTCCAAATCTACTGCTGCCACTGTTTTACCATCTGGATTTTGTTTCATATAAAATGCCTTAATGTCCTTTGGCCAATTCTTAATAAATACTGGTCCATTAAAGTATTCAGTAATATATTTTTCGTGTTCTTTGGCAATATCTTCACCATATTCTGGCTGAAATTCCCATTTAACCGGAGCTTCTTTTAAAATTTTAATTACCTCTTCATGATCGATTCTTGTGAATTTACTATTAATTAATTTATTTAATTTTTCTAATAAACCGTTTTCTACGAATTTATCAAAGAATTCCATTTCTTCTGGTAAATTATCTAAAACATATTTAACAACATACTTAAGCATCTCTTCCATAATGTTCATATCACCTTCTAAATCGCAGAAAGCAATTTCAGGTTCAATCATCCAAAACTCTGACGCATGGGTCTTAGTATTTGAGTTTTCGGCTCGAAATGTTGGTCCAAATGTATATGTCTTTTTATAAGATAGAGCAAATGATTCAGCTTGTAATTGACCGCTTACAGTGAGTGAAGCCGGTTTTCCAAAGAAATCTTTTGTGTAATCTACCTTGCCGCTTTTAGCTACTTTATCTAAATCTAAAGTAGTTACTTGGAACATTTCTCCGGCACCTTCAGCATCAGCTGCCGTAATTATTGGGGCATGAAAGTATACATATCCATTATCTTGGAAATACTTATGAATAGCATACGCTGCGACACTTCTTACTCTAAATACAGCGCCAAACAAATTAGTTCTAGTTCTAAGATATGCTTGTTCTCTTAAAAATTCTCTTGTATGTCTTTTTGGTTGAATTGGATAATCTTCTGGACAATCACCCTCGAGTTTATAACTAATTAACTTCATTTCGATTGATTGGCCAGTCCCTTCAGATTTAATTATCTTACCAGCAACAGTAATGGCACTACCAATATGTAACTTTTGAATTTCTTCAAAATCATCTAAACTATTATCATAAACAATTTGCAAATTCTTAAAATAAGTTCCATCATTAAAATCAATAAAACCGAATTCTTTTTGTTTACGATGATTCTTAATCCAACCGCTAATACTTACTTCTTTATTAATATAATCTTCTGCAAATAAATCTTTAACATCTATCATGCATATCACTCCTCAACACATATTATACCATAAAATAAGCATATTATATATCAATTTTACTGGCTGCTTCAAAAAATCTTCTTGGATCGGCACTAATATGATTGTATAGTACTTTTTGATTTCTTAGTTCATTAATAATATTGATATCATTACTAGCTAACATGATTGAAAAATTTCCAGTATCTTCGTTAATTACGTTGAGTTCTCTTCCTAAGAGGTAATCTGCCGAAACATTGAAAATACGCAAAATTGTCAAAAGAGTTTGCATACTTGGATTTCTTA
>ONWZ01000031.1 GCA_900321645.1 uncultured Eubacteriales bacterium
AAAGTATAATGAATATAATCAGTTGGTGCTACTTCTACTTTCCATCCTTTAGGTATCATTAAACTAACTAAGCCATTGTCATACTTCTCAAATTTAATTTGACTAGCTTCACTCTTAACAACCTTTACTCTTCCACAACCAGTTAATGTAAATAACATAACAACAAACAACCCCAATAAAAACTTTTTCTTCATCTAACCACTCCTAGAATAATTATACCATAGTTTTATTTTTTTGTTTTTAATTTATCAATAATTATATTAGCTGTTACATCACCGGTTACATTTAATGTTGTATAAGCCATATCTAAAACTTTATAGATGCCACTATAAAATCCAATAAAGGTAATAGGCATATTTAATAATGTCAGATATGATGCCCCAATGACAATTCCACCATTAGGAATACCTGGAGCTGCCATATTAATTAAAGTGGCACTAAAAATCATTAAAAGATATTTAGAAGCAGTTATTTCAATTCCAAAATATTGTGAGCAAAAGATACTAAGTAAGGCAAATGATACAGCTCCCCCACACATATGAATGGTACAACCTAAAGGTACCACCACATCGGTCGTTTCTGGACTAATTTTAAATTCTTCTTTACAAGTTTTAATTGTCGTTGGCAATGTAGCGACAGACGAACATGTTGTAAACGTCATCAAGAATACTTTTGATAATTTCTTGATATATGTTAATGGGTTCATTTTAGTTATGATGCAACTTGGAATAAGCATAACCAAGATAAATGCTATAAAGCTGCATAAGTAAGCCGTTCCAATATATTTAATACCCATATTGATAACATCCAATTTATAATTGGCAAGCATTACCCCTACTAATGAGAATACTCCAATTGGCGTTAAATACATAATATATTCTAGAATCTTATAAAAAATATCTTTTAAATTATCAATAAAGTTAATAACTTTTTCACCTTTATCGACCTTTGTAGCAGCTATTCCAAACACAAAAGCAAAAAGAATTATTCCAAACAAAGCATTATTTTGAAACATTGTAATCATATTTGTTGGAAATAAATTAACTAATGCATCGGTAAAACTTAATTTTATAACTTCCCCATTCCAAATTACATTATTAAAAACAAATCCCTTTCCTGGTTTAATTAACCATGTAAGTAATGATGTTATAAAAAAAGTCGTAACAAACATTATTATAAATACTAAAATAGTTTTTAGTAAACTATTATTCTTAACACTTCTTGTTTTATAAACCGTCACCGCAATCGAAGTAAAAATTATTGGTACAATCATAAATTTAAGTAAATTAAGATAAATCGTACCTAAAAATGATAATTTAATCATCATATCAGGAAGCAATATTCCGAATATAATGGCTAAAATTAATCCTAAAACAATCCACATATTAATATGCTTATTTTTCATAATACTTCATTATCCTTTCAATTGCTTTATCGATATCACTTCTTTTACCAAGACCGGATACTCTAAAATAATTATCATTACCAAAAATAATACCTGGAATAATAATAATGTTTAACTTTTCCAAATAAAGATCAAATAATTCCCATGATTTAATATTCTCTTTTATTTTTACCCAAATATATGGAGCATCTATTCCACCATATACCGTAAATCCTAATCTAATAAAACATTCTTTTAATCTTTTAATACTTTCTTTATAGTAAAGCATATTCTCTTTTATCAATGCTTGTGATTCAGGCAAATATACTGCTTCAGCACCCCTCTCAGCAATATAATCAGTACCATTAAAGCGATTGGTTATTCTTTTCTTCCATATTTTATTAATATCCTTATATATTTCATTAGGAATAATGTAATAAGAACATCTTAATCCTGTAAAACTAGCCATTTTAGAAAAACTATTCATTTCAATTGCCACTTGTTTAGCCCCATCAATTTCATATATTGTTTTTGGTACATTTTTAGAACTAATAAATGAGGCATAAACATTATCATATAAAATGATTGATTTATTTTTAATCGCATAATCAATCCATTTCTTTAATTCTTCATACGTATAAGCAATGCCCGTTGGATTACTTGGCGAGCAGATATAAATAATGTCATATTTTTCTTTTGGAAGATTTGGTATAAAATTATTTTCTTCCTTTGCATTTAAAATAGCTATCTTTCGATTTAATATATTTGCACCATTCATATATACCGGATACATCGCATTAGTAACACATATTTTAGTATTTATATCAAATAATTCTAAAATACTTGTAGCATCTGTTTTTGTACCATTAGAAATATGAATCTCTTCGTTTGTAAAACCTAAATCTTTATAATTATTATGTAATATTGTCGTCTTTAAAAAATCATATCCATCTGCATTATATCCTTTAAACGTTTCTTCACTAGCTAAATCATCTACCGCTTTATGCATCGCTTCAATAACTGGCATAACAATTGGTCTTGTAACGTCTCCAACACCTAAAGAAATAATGTCACAATCAGGATGTTTTTGTTTATATTCATCCACTAATTTAGAAACATTTGAAAAAGCATTTTCTTCATTGATCTTAATTATTTGTTTATTGATCTTTACCATAATTAATCACCTACTATATATTTTCATAATAATATATATTTTCTGGTATATTGAATTTTTTATATGGTTTCGTCTTAACCAAATTTCCACCTATATGTTTATAAAATTCGTTTGTAGGGTTTCCTTCTAAGCAGCATATAATCATTTTGTCAAAACCAATTTTTTTAAGTTCCTTAATACCTGTCTCAACTAATTTTCTACCAAAACCATATCCATGATACTTATTAATTATATAAAGTGCATATATTTGACCAATATTTGGATATTCTTCTTCAAGCGATTTCCCCACACCAAGAAATCCGACAACTTTATTATCAACTTCTAAAACAAATTGATGAATGCTATCATCTTCAAACTTTTCATATGCTCTAACTAACCTTTCATCTTCATTACGATAAAGATTAGCTAAATATTCATCAGGAACAATTCCTTTATACGTTTCATTCCAAGCAATTGTTTTAATATGTACAACATCCTTACAATCTTCTCTTTTTTGTCTTCTTATTTCATAATTCATATTGTCACTTCCAATCTAATTATATCACAATAATAATTATAAAAAGAACTAATGTGAATCATTAGTTCTGTTACTATTATTATCAATTTCATCTTGCAATTTTTTAATATTTCGTCTAACTGCTTCTTTTTGATTATTCAACTCTCTCAATGATTTTCTTAAATCATTGATATTGTCATCGCTAATACTATTTAATCTTTTATTGAAGAATTCCCCTTTAGCTGAACTATTTAATAGATTAATACATCGATTAATACTTCTACTGATAAAAATTGTTTCTTCTTCAAGACTAGACAATCTTTTCAAATCACATTTCTTGTTATCAATTTGCTGCTCTAAAACATTTTTCTTATTTTTTTTATTATTCATAGCATCACACATTTCAATATATTATTGTTCCATAAAACAATTTTCAAAATTTACAAATGTATTACTTATACTAGTTAAATTATTTGCTCCTTCAGAATCAGCGTTATTTGTATTTAATAATACTTCCTCAAGTTCCGTCTTTTCACGCTCTAATTCCTTTATTTGAGCATAACGATTATTATTAATAGCTGTAGCACTAACCTTTTCTTCTTCATTAGTATAACCTTGGATTTGCGTACTCATTGAACTATATAAGCTTTTTAGTCTGGCAATTTCACTTTCAATTTCCTGTAATTTTTCACCAGAAATTTCTGAAAAACTGCCCATAGCATTCATCACACTATTATTTCCCGCCTCAATATTGTTCAAAGCAACATCAATTGCATTACCCAAAAATTCATAGGCTGAGGCATAAACTTTTAATCTGCCAAGTATTACGGAATATGCTTGACCTTCCAAAACATTACTCGCTCTAGTCACATAACTAGATATTCTCGATGACATATTCATCAATTGTGTTTTTGTTTCAAGTAATGCCCCATCTGCCTGTGAATTAGCCTGGCTATAATCAGTTTTTAAAAAATACATATTATTTATTGCCATTATTACACCTCATCCTTTTCCTCAATCTTGTCTTTAATCTTCTTAGCACCATATATAGAAGCCGCAGTTGCCGCACCAATACCTGCCGCTATACCAACAGTACGTAAGATATCATTATTATCAGCCGTCTCTGATTCAACATGATTATCAGGCTCGATAGGTACGTCTGGCTCTGGCGTAACTTCCGTTGTTGATTCAGGCTCAGAATCTATTTCTGATTGAATTGTAGTTTCTGGTATAGCATCTGATTCTACTTCTTGGCTTGTCTCTGGTTCAGAAGAGATTTCAGACTCTGAAGCTACTTCAATTTCCGTAGGAGTCTCTGATTCAACAGTAACTTCAGGTTCAGGCGTAGACACAATTTCTTCAGTAGGAGTAGTTTCTATTATTGTTGGTTCAGGCTCGGTAGATATTGTTGGTACGTCTATTTCTGGTTCAGTTTCTATTGTAGGTTCCTCAATTATAGTCGGTTCTATAGTTGGTGATTCTGTTTCAGTAGACGTTGTTGGTGTTGATGGTGTAGTTGGCGTTGTGGTCGTTGTAGGAGTAGATGGAGTTGCTGGCGTTGAAGGGGTAGTTGTTGTCACAACTGTTGGTGTTGTTGGCGCAGTCGGCGTTGTGATCGTCGTAGGAGTAGATGGAGTTACTGGCGTTGAAGGGGTAGTTGCTGTCACAGTCGTTGGTGTCGATGGTGTTGATGTAGAAATCTGTGTTGGCACAGTGGTTGCTGTCGTTTCCGTTGAAAGGCTAACATTTCCAGAAGAACTAGCATCAATAAAGTTTAAAGAATTGCCCGTAGTTGTTGCATATGTATTTTGCATTCTGCTCATTATGCTAGGCAATATTGTAGAATAACTATGATTACCGCTATAACCTGTTTGTCCAAACTTATAAGTTGTATTTCCCCCATGTTCTTCAACATAAAACTCTTTTATCCATTCACTCGCTTTAAGTATGCCTTCTTCGGGTGTATCAGCATACATTTTTTCAGCATTATTACCATTGCGATCTACTCCAAAGTATTGAACACCAGCCTGATATTTCATTCCAAAGAAATTATTATAATTCTTGGCATAATCAGATGTCCCTAAACCAGATTCTTGACGAGCTAAAGCTAATAAGAACAAAGGATCCAAACCAGTTTTATTTGAAGCCTCTATCCAATATTTACCGGTTCCTGATAATACGGAATCTTTTCCTTTTAGTTCAGAATCAATTATCATATTAATATCATCAGCTGTTAAATTTGCTCTATCATAAACACTTTTATTTGTTAAATCAGTTGTCGTATATAGTTTAGCATCTTCTAATCCACTAGCGGCTGAAGTATTTAATGTTACCATAGGTACCCTATAGCTTTGAATATTTTCATTTAACACTTGACTGAAGCTTTCAGCATCCAAAGATAATTTTTTATCTAGTGATTTATATTCACTTCCAGCATATAAAATATTTCTAATTTCAGCTGTACATGCAACTTGCAAATTTTCAATTAACGTAGTAACCTTGCTCAATATTGTATTTTCTTGTGGTAATAAAGCCGATTTACTACTATAAGAGATAATGGCCTTTTCATTTTGTGTCAATTTCGCTAACTCTGTTATCAATTCATTAGCCTGATCAACATAATTAAAATTAGCTTTGACAACTAAACTTTCAACATAATTTAAAGCTGATGTTATTTCAGGATCATGTGTTCCTGATGTCGTTTTAGCAGCCACCAAATCAGATAATTTGTACGTTTTCCAAATTATAATTCCATCATCATTTTTTGTAGGAACAGTAACGGTATAACATTGCGTTTTATTTTGCAATGTTCTACTATCAGTATATTCACCATTTTTAATATCTTCTAATTCTATTTTGCCATCAAAATATAATTTCCAACCATCACGATTAATTTCATTAGCCATAGATCCATGACCAATATTACTTGAAATGATTGCCATCCCAACATCATTTTTAGCCAGTGTAGTCAAAGCATCATTGGCATATCTTACTGGATAATCATTAGCTTGACCAGTTTTTGCCATTCTAGTATCATTGGTAAAAAGAACTACTTGACTATTATTTTTCTTCATTAATGCAATGTCTTCATCCGTAAATGTTGGTGAATATGTTGGACGCTCACCACTTCCATAACCATAAGGATCATATAATATTAGTTTTTTCTGTTCAACATCATCACTTTTGCTATATTCAGTATGCAACAAATTAACAAAATCCTTTGTTCCTTTTCCACCACCCAAACTAAAACCACCAACATCATTTATTGTAATATTGTAATGATGCGGATTATCACTATTGGGATCGCTTATATATTCTAGTAAAGCATCAACAACTTCTGGTTTAGTATTCCAACTAGTATACGATGGTGATATGTATACATAATCCATATTTTTATTATTATTATATAGTTCTGTCAGAATATTAGCATCAGATTCAGCACTATAGCCCCCTGCCCCAGTATAATATAATGTACCATCAACAGTTGAATTTTCACTTACATTCTTAGGATAATAAACATAAAATGTTGTTCCGTTAACCTGATACTTTTCACCAAGGTACTTATCGCCCTGATAACCTGCTCCTAAATATTGAACACTCATTCAAATCATCCTTTCACAAAGGTATCCTATCATAAATACATTATAACATGCATTTTATAAATATGTATATAAACTTTAAAAAAAAATAAAAAATAGACATATGCTTTACTAGGTGATAAAATGTTACTTCATATTTTAAGTTATATTGCTAATAATCTAATGTTTTTTACAGGGGCATATTCAAACAATGTTTTTCCTGATCAATTACCTAAAGAGGTCGAAGACGATTTAATTAAAAAAATGAAAAATGGTGACAAAGAGGCTAGAAACAAGCTGATTGAGCACAATTTAAGGTTGGTTGCCCATATCGTTAAAAAATTTGAAACAGCCGATCAAGATACCGACGATTTAATCGGTATTGGGACAGTTGGTTTAATTAAAGGCATCGATACTTATAAAGATAATAGCAAAGTTAAGCTAAGCACATATATTGCTAAATGTGCTGAAAATGAAATCTTAATGTATTTTAGAGCTGATAAAAAACACAGTAAAAATGTCAGTTTATATGAAGAAATTAGTTATGATAAAGAAGGTAATAAAATAACCATTATGGATATTCTAAAAACGAACGATACTGATTATATCGAAGATATTTATAAGAATGATAATATTAAATTATTAAAAGAATATCTTAAAATTCTTACTCCTAGAGAAAGAGAAATTATTGAAACAAGATATGGTCTAAATAATAAAAAGGAATTAACACAAAAAGAGATTGCTAAAAAATTAAAAATATCTCGTAGTTACGTCTCTCGTCTCGAAAAGAGAGCCACTACTAAAATCCTACGTGAATTCATGAAAAGAGAGCAAAAATAATTGACAATACCCTTATTTTATAGTAAAATTATGAATTGTAATTTGAGGAGGGATATTATGGCAACAAAAGTAACAAGTAAAAAAGCAAAGAG
>ONWZ01000065.1 GCA_900321645.1 uncultured Eubacteriales bacterium
ATTTATATAGAATAGAGGTAGAAATTATGAAGAATAAAAGTATTCTTTTAGTAATTGCTATTTTACTTGTAGGGTTATCATTAGCCGGTGGAACATATGCCTATTTAACAATGGCGGCAAATGTAACTAACGGTAATTATAATACCCAGACAACCTGTTTTAATATTGACTATAATATTAGTAATGAAGGTAGTGGACAAGATATAACCGGAACGTTATTTCCATCCTCTGGACCAAGTGGTGGACTTAATGGGAGAGTTGGCATCAAAGTAAATGCGTCATGTTCTACGAGAGGTTTAGGAACATTAAAACTACATATTAATAGTAATACTAGTTCTAGCCTAATGACTAGTGCTAGTTCATATTGTGAAAATAGAAAGACACTTGAAGCAATATCAGGAATTACTACCGAAGCTGATTGCACAACAGCTGGTGGTAGATGGCGTGGATATGGAGATAATTTCTGTGAGAATCCAGCTACTTTAGGAAGAATGACAGAGTATACAACGCAATATGCTTGTACAAGTCATGGAGGAACATGGAAGAGTGGTGGAAGTCCACTTAAATATGCTGTATACGATAATAGTAATGCGACAGGTGCTTCATTATCAAAAGGATATATTACAAGTACTGATATAAATACAGATAAAATAATCTATGATAATTTTATAATTGATAGTAATCAACAATATTTCTATATCTTTATATGGATAGATGGCTACTTGGTAGATAATGCTGTTAATGATTTACCATTTAGTGGGTATGTAAAAGCCGAAGCAAATCAAGCTAATGTAAGATATACCTATACCGCAAATATACGTGATGAAAATGTGCAAGGAAATAATTATGTTTTGATAGGACAATCAATACCAAATACAATTACTGAATATACAACACCAGCTTTAGCTATGGCTGCTTTAAAAACTGCTGGTGGTGGTACAACCGATTATCCATTCTTCTTAAGACATACAATTGGTAGTGGAACATTTTGGTGTGCAGTAAATCAATCTGAAGGGATATCAGGATGTATCTTCCAAAGTCAAGCAGAATGTAATGCTAATGCATCATCAATGTTTGGCTATGGTTATGTTTGTCAAGAAAACACAGTAACTGATGGTGTAATAGCAAGTTATGTTGGATTTGTTGTAACATCACAAATGGCATCTGATAATCCTGGAATGGCAGCAGGTACATATTACTTAAAAGGTGGCGATAATGGTAGATCATTTTTAAAAACTACCAAAACAATATATGATGCTTTTGGAGGTATTAATTGTCATGGTGATAATAATATGCCTGCTACTTATGATCCAACCTATACACCAAATCCCTCTTCGGACTTTGGCTGCTACGTGTCCGGTCTGTACGCGTACGCGTATCCGCATGGCCGTGTCAATGCTGATTACGTGGGCTCGTATTGCTACGTCAACGAAAGCAGCGCATCGACATGCTGGCTTGAGGATGATGGTGAATGATAATGCCTAGTGAGCCGCCCGCTGGCCCCGGCGAATCATCTTAACATCTAATGTCTATATCCACTTGCTTTTGCAAGTGGTAATGTGGCGAAGGAACGGATGTGAGTGAGGCACTTGTATATGATTAATAACTTATAAGATTCTTATAAGTTTTTTTCTTTGATAAAAATTGATTTTTATGATATAATTTATTAAGGTGATGCTAGTGGAAAAGGATTTTAAAACTATCGACCAGCAAATTGATATTTTTAAGAAAAAGGGATTAATAATTGATGATGAAGTTGGGGCTAAAAATATTCTTCTTAAAGAGAATTATTTCTTTTTGAATGGATATAGACATATATTTATGAATTCACCTACAGATAGGACGTTTATATCTGGATCTACCTTTAGTGAGTTATATGCAGTATTCTGTTTTGATAGATATTCGAGAAATATATTCTTTAAGAATTTACTTATTATTGAGAATAGACTTAAATCAGTTATTTCTTATCAATTATCTAAGAAATATGGATATAAAGAGAAGGATTATTTAAATCCTCGGAATTTTACACGTGATCCTGAGAAGAAAAGAAGAGTTAAAGACGTTATTGAAAAAATGAAACGTCAGATTAGAATTAATACAGGTAGACACAATGCAACAATGCACTATTTAAAAAATTATGGTTATATTCCTTTATGGATTTTGGTAAAAGTATTATCTTTTGGAATGGTATGTGAATTATATTCAATCATGACAGATGAGGATAAATTAGAGGTATCTTCAGTGTTTAATTTAACTGTTGAACAATTAGAAGATTTCCTACCAATTTTATCTAATTATCGTAATTTATGCGCACATGAGGACATTGTTTTTGATCATAAGACTGAAAGAAAAATTCCTGATACTGAATATCATAAAAAACTGGGTATTTTTAAAATGGATGATGAGTATATTTATGGGAAAGATGATTTGTTTGCGGTAATTATAATTTTTAAGATGATGCTTGAGGATGATGAATTTAGATTAATGATCAAAGAGTTTGAATATGAACTTGAGAAGTTAGATAGTAGGGTAGATTCAATACCGGTTGAAAAGATACTTGATACGATGGGTGTACCAAAGAATTATATTGATATTATTGATATGTAGAGGTGATAATATGGAAGAACATGAATTTGAAGAAGAAAAGAAAAGAGAGATTCCAAGAGTTTTGGATAATGTTGAGGAAGAAAAATCTAAATCTAAAAAGAAGAATAGTGGTAATGGAATTGGCTTAGTATTGTTTGTTAGTATTTTGCTATCATTCATATGTGGTATGTTAGGTGCTTATTTGATGAGTAAGACAGTAAGCGTGGAACAAGTTGTTAAAAATATTACGACGAGTGAGTTGGTAGAGAATAGTATTTCCTCATCAGTTGATAAGGTATATGGTTCAACGGTAGTAATTACGGCATATTCTGGTGGTAAACAGATATCAACAGGAACTGGTTTTATCTATAAAATTAATAATAAAACAGCCTATATTATGACTAATAATCATGTCATTGATGGAGCTGATGAGGCTAAGGTTGAATTTAATGACAACGATAAAAAAATTGATGCTAAAATTGTTGGCGGTGATAAATATGCCGATATTGCGGTATTAACAATTCCGGATGAAGAATATAAGGTTGTTGAAATTGGCGATAATGAAACTTTAAAATTAGGAGATACAATATTTACGATTGGTACACCAATGGGAGCTAGTTATAAAGGAACAGTAACGAAGGGTATTTTATCAGGTAAAGATCGCATGGTTGAAGTAAACGTATCTGGTAATGCTGCTGATTATTATATGAAGGTAATCCAAATTGATGCTGCTGTTAATCCTGGCAATAGTGGCGGTCCACTATGCGATGTATCTGGTAATGTTATTGGAGTTATTTCATTAAAAATAGTCGAAGATACGGTTGAAGGAATGGGTTTTGCAATCCCGATCGAAGATGCTTTAAAATATGCTAGTTTGATTGAAGAAGGCGGTCAAATAAGTAGGCCATATATTGGTATTACGATGTCAGATTTATCTGAAGAATACTATTTATGGCAAAATAGAATTACAATTCCAGATGGCGTAGAAGAAGGCATTGCTATAATTTCGGTAGAAAAAGGTTCTCCAGCTGAAAAGGCGGGACTTAAGAAAGGCGATATTATTGTTAAATTAGGAGATGCTGAAACGGGTAGCTTAGCTGAATTTAGATATGAATTATACAAATACGAAGTTGGCGAAAAGGTGGAAGTGGAATTTTATCGCAATAATAAAATCCAAAAAACAATCATTACACTTGGTAAAAATCAGTCATAAAATGAACCCAATCTAAAGATTGGGTTTTAAAATGCATAAAAAGTCTTTAAAAAAATTGTAATATATAATAAAATATACTATGTATAGTAGTGGGAGGAGATTTTGATGAAAGCAATTGGAAATTTTTTATTAGATATCGTGATAGGAGTGTGGCTTATCGTAGCTATTTTTGTTACAGTTTGTTTGTTATCATATAACGAATTTAAAGTTTCAACATTTGGAAGTACATCACTATTAATTATGGATGATGATTCAATGGAACCAACGTTTAAGGAAGGGGATTTGGTAATCGTTAAAAGAAATAGTGATAGTAAGATTAATGTTGGTGACCAAGTATTCTACTATAACAGTGCAATGGATAGCAATGTATGGATTTATTTAGATACAGTTCAAGAAAAAACACCAATTACAAGAGATGAAACTTCATATACACTTGCTGGAAAAACAGTATTAGGCGAATATGTTATTGGTAAGGTTGAAGGCTCTAAGGTAATGCATCATGCGGGAACTCTTTTAGGTATATTTACATCTAGATGGGGCTTTATGTTCTTAGTAATATTTCCAACATTATTCGCAATTATTTATGAAATAATGATGATAATTGATGCACGCCGTGATATGAAGATGGCAAATCATAATGAAGCATAAATATAGACTATTTATATTGTGCATAGTTGTTTTATTTATAACAACACTTATTATTGTCGATACATATGGATTGTTTGAAACTGATGCCAGAGGCAATAAAGAAATGGATATTGCGGCATGGACCATTCTTTTGAATGATGTCGATGTTACTGAGACTAGAACATTTACTTTAGATGACTTTACCTATACCAATGGTAACCATACGAGAGCAAATAAATTTGCTCCAGGGAGCAGTGCTTATTTTGAATTAGAAATAGACGCCACCGATGCGGAAGTATCGGTTGCTTATACGTTGACAATCGACGATAGTGAAATAGAGGATTATCCCAATATTTATTTTACCATTACCGATCCAGATACCAATACGATAATTAACAACAATGAATATAGTGGAACAATTCTTTTAAGTAGTCAAAATA
>ONWZ01000033.1 GCA_900321645.1 uncultured Eubacteriales bacterium
ATGATGATCTATTCGGGCATTGCTTATGCGAATTATAAAAATGTTTTAAAGATTATTAAGAAAACATTTTCTGATATTGGTAAAGGTAAATTTGATAATGATAAATTTGAAAGTGCCAAAGAAACTTTAATTTCAGCGATTAAAGCAAGTGAAGATAGTGCAATGGGAATTATTACTAATTATTATGCTAAAGCATTGGTAAATTCGCCTGATACAAAAGAAAGAATTGCCAATATTAAGAAAGTAACAAGGGAAGATATCATAAGCGCTAGTAAAAAGATTCATATGCATACAGTCTTTATTTTGGAGGAACAAGATGAAAAAAATAACGATAAATAAAATAAATGAAGATATCTACTACGAAAAACTGGATAATGGATTAGATGTCTATCTTTATACCAATAAAAATGTCAATAATAATTATGTAACATATACGACTAAATATGGTTCAGTATACCTAGAATTTGAAGATAGTAGTGGCAAGATGATTAAAATGCCAAATGGCATAGCGCATTTTCTAGAACATAAGATGTTTGCTCAAAAAGAAGGCCCACAACCGGAAGAATTCTATGGAGCAAATGGAGCAAGTACCAATGCTTATACTACTTTTAAAAATACAACATATTTATTTTCAGGTGTTAGTAATTTAGAAGATAATATTAATTATCTATTAGATTTTGTGGGTAATTTATATTTGACTAAAGAAAATATCGAATCTGAAAAGGGTATTATTATTCAAGAAATCAAGATGTGTAATGACAGGCCTAGCGATATACTATTTGATAAGATTAGAGCTAATGCAATTAAGAATAATCCCTTTAAAGAGAGTATTATTGGAACCGAAAAAGAAGTTAAAAGTATTACTAAAGAGATGTTAGAGGAATGCTATAATCGATTCTATCAGCCTAATAATATGTTTTTGGTTGTGACTGGTAATTTTGATAAAGATAAGATCTTAAAAGTAATTAAAGAAAATCAAGCTAAAAGGAAAATCAATAAACTTAGTTTAGGTAAATTAAAAACTTATAAAGAACCTGATGAGATTGTTAAGGCATATGAAGAAGTAAAGTGTAATACTGATATTCCAAAGATGGCTTATTCAATTAAAATTCCCATTGATAATTTTAAAATTGATAAAAGAAAATTAAGTATTTATACCTTTATGATTTTTAATTTATTATTTGGTGATACATCAGACTTTGATGAAGAATGCAAACGTGATGGGATTATTACGGGAACATTATCTTATACAATGTTAAATATCGATAGTCATTTTATTGTTACACTATTAGATAATGGTGACAAATATCAAGCATTAATTAAGCGAATTGATGAAAGATTAAAGAATATTAGTTTTCAAGAAAAAGACTTGGAACGAAAGAAAAAAGTATTAATCAGCAATGAAATATTTAGTTATGAGCATGTTGAAATGGTCAATGATATGATTATTGATAATATTATGTTTGATAATAAAATAGAAACGGATATCGTTGATATTATTCGATCTTTAAATATTGATGAATTAAATGAAATTGTAAAGAAGATTGATTTCAATAATAAAAGTATTGTTATTTTAAAAAAATAAAAGATATCTTATAAAATGGATATCTTTTATTTATTATTTTTATGGTATAATATTATTAGATAATAGGTGATATTATGAAAAAGATGGTATTGTTAATGATAATGTTGTTACTTCCTTGCACGATAGTACTAGCTGATGATGAGATTGAATATGATGAAGCAGTTAAAACTATTCAGGAAATAATGAAAGATTATTATATTCGTGGACGTTATATTCAATATAATAGTGGTAAAGAATCAAGGGGAAATATGCCGCCAGAAGAAGCTACTAGTCAAGATATGAAATATGCTGTTTGTTCTTCTTATACATATAATATTTATGATCAAGCTTTTGGAATATATAACAATACAAAAACAACTGAATTAATAGACTCGTTTCCAACGACGGCTGATGAAACAATTGCTTTGAAAAAATATAAGACTAATAATGATTTAGTAATATATTATGAAAATACGACTGAAAATAACAAAAGTTATTATATTAATGGTAATTCAAGGAATGAAGAGATTAGTTTTAATGACTTTATTGCATTAATAAGACCAGGAGATATTTTTGGATATACTGGTCATGTGATGATTGCTTATGATATAGTGGATATCGATGGTGATGGTGAGATTGATGATGTACTAATGCTTAATGCTGGTCAATCACCGTTTATTCGTACGAAACTTGAAGGAACTAATCGATTATCACATAATATTTTTAAAAGTGAATATGGTGATAATGGCTTTTTGGATATTCCAGTTGAAGGGACAATTAAATATTTTTGGCTAAGTAAGCGTTTACTTTTTGGGGATGGTAATACTATTAAGTGTGGTGAAGAAGAATGCATCGTAGTTAGACCATTTTATAATGATAATAACGGAAATGCTAAGTTTAACTTTAATATCGATTATAATCAATATAAAAAAGGAAAACTGCGCATAGAATATCCGGGGCTTACAATTGAAAAAACAGTAGATAAAAATGATAATAATAGCGTATATATGGGAGATACATTAACTTACAGTATTGAAGTAACTAATAATAGTAATATAACTAATAATGGTATTACTTATCAATCATTTATTATAGAGGAACAAATTGATGAAAATATGCAATATGTTTCAGCTAATAATGGAGCTACTATTGATGGAAATATTGTTAAATGGAATATATCAGCTTTAGGTGCTGGTGAAAGTATAATTCTTACATATTCGGCAACAGTTAATAAACTTAGTACTAAACCAATTAAAGCAATAGGTAAATTCTATAAAGATGATAATTCTAAAGATGTATATATTGCAACAGGTACGGTATCAAATTCAATAATTGTTAGAGATTATCTTATCTATAAAAATTTCAGTACTTGTTATAGAAGCAGTACTAAAACAGGATTAAATTTAATAAATGATGTTTATGCATGTATTAGTAATGACAATTTTTCAGTGGACTTTACAGAATTTAATTTTGATAATTTAATATTAAAGAAGAATGGTGAAACATATTCACATAATAATGCGATATATCTAAATGAAGAGAATAATCAATTTTATAAAATGATATTAAATAATTATTGGAATGCTTTGACAATAAGAAATAATGGCACGAGTGATTATTATTATCTTCCTAGATGGTCTGGTGATAAAGCCAATATTAGAGCTAAGACAATAAATCCTTCGGATTTTAAAGATGGTGATGTGCTTATATATTATGTAGAGAATAGTAAATTCATAAATGAACTTGGATTATATGCATATATTTATATCGATGGTAAATTTGTTGGTAAAAACTATAATGGTGAAAGTAATGAAAGAAATGAATTCTCGGCTGATAGCTATCAATATAAAACAAGTTTATATAGTGATTATCAATCGCTTGACGATAATGATCCAGAATATGAATTTATGAACTATCAAACATTATTTAATAAAGACTATTATGTTATCTTAAGACCGGTTACAACAAATATTATCCTTAATGTAAAAGACTATAAGATGATTAGTGATAAACAAATATTATATGGAATAAATATAAATACTTCACTTGATGAGTTAACATCAAAAATTGATACGACGGGAAATATAAAAGGAATTTTTGATGGTAATAATAATCATGATGATATAAAAACCGGTAATAGAGTCGTTGTAGAATTCGGCAAGGATAATAATACGTTAGAATATATATTGTCGGTTCGCGGTGATATACTAGGAACTGGCAGTATAGATAAAAAGGGTGGGAAAGTAGTTTCTAAGTATATTATTGATGGTAATGGACTTGTTGGAGACGAATACATATATGCTGCTGACTATAATTATGATGGTAAAATTAAAATGAATGATGTTGTCGAGATGTTAAGAGATATGCCAACATAAAATAACATATAATACTAATGAGTAATACTTGTTAGTATTATTTTTTTATATTTATGATATTTTGCTTGTAATAGATGACATTTTATGATAATATAAGTATGGCTTTTCAGAAAAAATAGCACAAGTGTTGATCTATTTGCCTAGTGCCATAAAAGGTGGTAAGTAGAGAAGAGATGCTTGGAAGATGAAACAAAAGGAGGAATGTATTATGGCAGTAGTAGCGATGAGTTACTTATTAGAAGCTGGAGTTCATTTCGGACATCAAACGAAGAGA
>ONWZ01000008.1 GCA_900321645.1 uncultured Eubacteriales bacterium
ACTAGTAATAACACTAATAAAAATGTTTTTTTCACTCTTTCACTCTCCGTTCATTTTCTTAATTGTATCATTTTAAAATGAACATGTCAAGGCTTCTTTAAGAAAAAAGTCAATATTTCTTTTGGCAATAAAAAAAGGCGGTTAATCGCCTTTCTTTGCTACTAAACTTACTCTTGTGCTATTCTCTGTATCATCCATTCGAATGTCGCCAAAGTAGAACAAACTGCGACTAATACCACCACGAATGATATAATCTCTATCACTTACCATACCCATACCATTATACCAAGTATTACCATCTAATAGTTTTACTTCGCTCGTGGCTGTTCCGATCGTTGATTTACCCAGTACGTATTCGCCACTAGCACCAGCCATATCATATACGCCATATATATTTCTTGTAGTTGTATCTTGACGATTATTACCTGAAATATATGTTGCGTTAGTATCAATACTACTGCAGCCATCGCCAGCACACACACCATATTTAGAATGTGATAAATATAAGGTAGCACCCCATTCTAAATTGTTGACCATATGACTTTCAGCCTTATTGCCTAATTTATAACTATCACTAATACTTGTAGCGATGCTTTGATAATTCTCAAATGTATCATTGCGATAACTATCGGCTCCACCGATAAAGCGATAAGTTTCATTTTGCTTACTTATTTCATATTTACTTATCCAGAAGCCTCTATCTTTTTCGCCAAAGGCTGGATGGGTTAAATAATTATTATTAGCAATTTCATTATTAGTACTATTTAAACCATTTTCAAAGATTATTTCAATACCATCATCATAAGCATTATAACTATCCGCTCTTTCACTTTCAGCATTCCATAATTTATATCTAAATCGAGGTATCCACACAAAGTAACCTAAGACATCAGCACTGTCGATTGTTGTCCCAACATTACGGTATTTATTAACATCATTTACAATTACGGCATTGGCCCACTTCCCGCTAGCATAACTATACCATAAATTATATTCATTACTATTCTTTTCTTCCGCTACAACCCATTCGCCATTATTATAATTTATAGGAACCATATTATTGTATAATTCTGGTTTGTTGGCGCACGTTCCATCATAATTAGGAACTCTTTCATATTTCTTTTTTGCTCCGCTATATAAAGCAATAAATACTTTCATACTCATCTTGCTATTTAGAATATTACTTTGATCGACAATTTCACAAGTTTCTAAATCATCACAAGATTCACTTATCCAGAATATTAATACGTAATTATCATAATCTTTATCATATCTTGGTAGATTTTCTTGAATAGTTGTAAGGCGCATACTATCGCTAAGGACATCACCATCAAATAATGGATCTAAACTACCATTAGATATCAATTTACCGTTCTTATATAAATTCCATTTTGTATATTTATTTAATAATGAACAATCAATATCCATTTCATTTAACATAACATCATAGATTAATTTATCATCATTGTTCGTTTTTACTCCTCTTACTGAAAATGCTAAACGAATGACATTATCAGTAGTATCAAAATTTACTAAACTATCATCCATTGGATAGATGTCACTAATGGTAACATAATTATCGCCCACATAATCCAAGTTATACTCATCAGTAGTAATTAATGTTGCTGCTCTTCCATCTAAAAGTTTACTTGTTGCAAAGGTAATTCCAATAATTCCTAGGGCAATAATTAATAATTCAAAAATGATAACTAAAATATTTTTATTTTTAAAAGAATCTTTCATATCAACATTCCTTTCTAACCACATTATATTATAAATAAGTAGTTATTACAAGCAAAAAGAGCACGTTTTCAAAATTAAACGTTCTCTTGACACTTTTAAGATATATAGCTTAATTTAGTAATTGCTTCAGGTGAAAGTATTCTTTCTTCCGGATTAATCTTTCTTAATACTTTATGTGCATGTGGTTTATTTGGGGCATCTGATAAAATAAGTCTTAATCCTTCTTTTACTTCACTACTTACCTCTAATAAATTAATTAATTCATAAAAATATTCGATACTCTTATGTCCTCTATAATGAGCTGGTATAAACCTCTGTAATGCCATCATGGTAAAGACAAAAATATCATTATCTACATCCGATACACTCTTGCCATAAGTATGCTCTAACCATTTACTTCTAGATGGAACTAAATCGAAATCATAATCACCATACCTATAATTATCAGTATCGATAAATTTGATCTCACCGCATTTATTAATCATAATATTCTCATCGCGAATATCACCAATAATAATTCCTTTTTTGTGAATTCTTTCTATTGCTTTATCGGCCATTATGATGTATTCAAGCATTTTCTTTGTGTTTTTAAGTTTATATAATTCACTGAAATCCTTACATTTTTCCATTGGCTTTACTAGTTCCATAAAGTATCCTTCTTTTTTTAAGTCCAAGTAACCAACCAGTCCCTTAGGAAAACAAAACGAATCATCTTTAAGATGAGCTAATTCCTCAATTTTTTCAAATTTTTGTTTTAATTTTTGGCGATCTTCAAAGAATTCAAATACTTTAATTGCCCTTTTATTATCATATTTATGAATTGAACCTTCTTCACCATAACCAATTTGTGGATATTTACTAAAGCGTTTATTATCATCGATTACGATAATTGGTAATCCTGTATCATAAATGCTTTCTTTCTTATAAGTCACACTACCATCCCCAGTCGACATGGTATTATAGCATATTTTATCAAAAAAAGCAAAAGAGGATTAAAATTTAATCCTCTCTTCAATATAATTAGCAACCTCTTCAATTTTTATTGTAACTTGTTTCATCGTATCTCTATCTCTTAAAGTAACTGTACCATTATTAATTGTTTCATCATCAATTGTAATACAGAATGGTGTACCAATAGCATCTTGTCGACGATACCTTTTACCAATGGAACCTGCTTCATCATAACTAGTCATAAAACGCTTATTTAAAACTTCATATATTTCTTGTGCTTTTTCACCGTGATGCTTTTTAATTAGTGGTAAAATAGCACATTTATAAGGAGCAAGATATGGGTGTAATTTCATTACTTCACGTATTTCACCATTTTCTAATTCTTCGGCATCATAAGCATTGAATAATATCGCTAGAACCGTTCTATCTAGTCCATATGTTGATTCGACGATATATGGAATAAATTTCTCATTTGTTTCAGGATCGATATATTCTTGTTTTTCACCAGAATATTCTTGATGACGAGTTAAATCGAAGTTAGTTCTATTATGTGTTCCATTAATTTCTCCCCAACCAAATGGGAATAAATATTCGATGTCACAAGCCGCCTTTGCATAATGAGCTAACTTTTCATGATCGTGATATCTTAATCTATCCTCTGGAATGCCTAAATCCATATAGAATTTTTTACCATATTCTTTAAAGTATTCATATAAATTCATATCATCCCCTTCTTTACAGAAAGTTTGATATTCCATTTGTTCAAATTCAATTGTCCTAAAGGTAAAATTACCTGGTGTTATTTCATTTCTAAAAGCTTTACCAATTTGACCAATACTGAAAGGTAATTTAGCTCGCATTGATCTTTGTACATTCAAGAAATTAACATATTCGCCTTGGGCATTTTCGGGTCTTAAATAGACGATATTCTTACTATCGTTAGTAACGCCACGATATGTTTGAAACATTAGATTGAATTCACGAATATCGGTAAAATTACTCTTGCCGCATTTAGGACATGGCACTTTATTTTCTTTAAGATAATTCATCATTTCATCTTGCGTCATTCCATCACCAATTGATGAATTAGTATAATCATTAATTAAATTATCAACTCTATGTCTTGTCTTACATTCTTTGCAATCTACCAAAGGATCAGAAAAACTTGCTACATGACCGCTTGCTTCCCATACTCTCGGATGCATCAAAATATCAGCATCTACTTCATAGGCATTCTTTCTTTCTTGAATAAATCTTTTTCTCCAAGCATCCTTAACATTATTTTTAAGTCTACTTCCTAGTGGACCGTAATCCCATGTGTTAGCAAGTCCACCATATATTTCACTTCCTTGAAATATAAAGCCATACTGCTTACAATAATTGACCATTTCTTGCATTGTCATTTCTTTTTTCATTTTTATTCCTCCTTAACTTTTTAATGTATATGTTTTCATACTATATAATTCATCTATATATTGATAAAACATTTCAGCTAATTCACTAATCTTATCGATTGATTCATCACCAACATCATCATATAATTTAAGAATCTTTTTATCATCTTGATATAGAAAATAGTTTAAATATCTATATAATTCTAATTCCCACTCATCCTCTTCATGAATAACTAATTTTCCTTTTTCTAGTTGAAAACAATAGATTAAACTAAATTTATCAAAATTTCCTCTAATATAACTATCAAAGAAACCATCTAATAAACTATCTAAGGTTTCGTCAAAACGAATTATCCCGTTATTTAATGTCGCCAAGCTTTGTAAAAAGATTGCCCGGCACTTTAACATTTTTGTTACATCCTTCTTCATATTTCCCCCCTTGAAACAAAAAGAATCCTTCAAAAAACATAGAGACGATTAGTTAACCGCGGTTCCACTCTATTTATTCCGAAGAATCCCTCAAAATACATTGCTGTTAGGTTTCCAACCCCGTCATCGCATTCATAAAACTAAATAAATTATAACACTACTTTTTATATAAAGCAATTACTTGTTGAAAAGTTCGACATAACGACTCCAAAAAGTTGCAACATTGTCGCAGCTTTTTTGACTTATTAAACAATATTTTTTCATTCTAGCCAAAACAGTTAAAGTATATCACTTCCAAAGTTAATGCTTCTAGTTAATTTTGATTGTAGACAATTAGTTTATGTTGGGCTCTCGTTATTGCTACATAATATAAGTATTTTTCATTTTCGATATATTTATTCTCTTTATCAGTGTAGATTACAACTGTATCAAATTCTAATCCTTTAGCCATATAGACTGGTACAACAATTAAATCACGATTGAATTTTTTACTATTATTATCAATTTTAGATATTCCTGTATCTTTTAAAAGATTATATATTTTATCACATTCACTTTGATTCTTAGTAATTATCGCCATACTCTTACCAGTTCCTAGTTTAATATCTTCGTGTAATTGCTTGCCCAAATCAAATTCTACTTTTTCAATTACTGGCATTTTTTCATTTCTTCTGACGGCACTAACATGACTAAGTCCTAATACTTTATTACTATATTCGATGATTTCTTCAGTTGATCGGTACGTTTTGGTAAGTTCAATATATTTTGAACTATCTAAGATCTTACATAAGTCTCCTAGACTACTATATTTGTAGTATGGATTAATTGTTTGATTGATATCTCCTAAAATAGTATATGAGGCATTTTTAAAGATTTTACTAATTAATTTAATTTGTCCTAGCGAATAATCTTGAGCTTCATCGATAACTATTTCTCTAACCCAAGTATTATAATTATAACCATATAACTTACATTTCATATAGACATATAGACAAGCATCATCATAATTAAGTAACTTCCGATTGTTCTTAATATAACTAATGTCTCGTCTATATAAGCATTCTTCACTTTCAAAGAAATCAATGTAAGTATCAAGTAAATTTAATTTAATATTTAATCTATCATATAATTCACTAAGAATCTTTCTTGATTTTCCTAAACTACCATTAAAATTTACTTCACTAATTTTATCGGCCATAAATTTAAGCCTTTCACTTAGTGGAAATTTACTATACCTATCTTTCAACATTAGATTAAGTTCTTCCATTGTATAACTATAATCTCTTGTAAATAAATCATCTATAAATTTTAATTTCTTAGTCAATTTATTAATATATTTATCAATATGATTATATACTTCATCACTTTGCTTATACTTAATGAATTTATAATCATCTTTATTTGTATAGCTTCTTTCAATAAAAGCTGTAAATGTTTCTACTTTACTAAATTCTTTTATCTCCATATCAAGAAAATCATTGATGGTTGTTTGCATTGTGTTCTCTTCCCCAAGTTCTGGTAAAACATTTGAAATATATTCTGAAAATATTTTGTTGGGGGAAAAGATTAAGATATTGTTTGATCGTAAATTCCCTATTTTATATAAGAGAAAGGCAATGCGATGTAAGGCAACACTGGTCTTACCTGATCCAGCAATTCCTTGTACGATTAAATTTTTATCTTCAGTATTACGAATAACTTTATTTTGTTCAGCTTGAATTGTATCGACAATATTTTTCATCTTATCAGATGATTCACTTGCTAATACTTCTTGTAATAATTCATCATCGATATTGACACTATTATCAAAGATATGAATTAGTTTACCATTCTTAATATTATACTGTCTTTTTTTCGTAATTTCTCCACAAATTCTACCCATTGGAGCTAAGTAATTAGCTTTACCAACTTCATAATCATAAAACAAATTACAAATAGGACTTCGCCAATCGTGGACATAGTAGTTATTTTTATCGTCGATAACGTGAGTAATTCCAATATAGACATCATCAATATTGTTATCATTTTTAAAGACTACTCTCCCAAAATAGGGTTTGTTTTGCACTTTAAATAATCTTTGAAGATATGCTCCTTTATTCATCATCATGTTAATTTCTAAATCATTGTTAGACATCATAGTCTTAAGTTCTGCCGCGTCCATGTCAGCTCTACTATCCCACATAAACTTCTTAAATTCTAGTACTTTTTCATCCCGATCATATAATTCTTGTCCTAATACGCTAATCTTACTACGAATAAGTTTAATCGTATCTTCCAGTCGTTTTTCTTCCAGTATCATTTCTTCCTTTGTTAATTCCAAAATATACCTCCCATACAACGCAAAAAAACGCTTCTTTTCTTGAAAAAAACGTTATCTATCAAACGAAATCACCGAAGTCCTTTTAAATATAACATAATCATTTATAAAATGTCAAGAAAAAAAATAACATAATTTTTCAATTTATACATATTACGTCAAACGAAATGAATCGCTAATCACGATTCATTTTTTCTTTTAATTTATTGGTTAATTTTTTTCTTTTTAAATCAAAAACTTTTTTTAATTTCTTTACTTTAAGTTTAACATCTGGGAACGAATTAATTAATCTACGCATAAGTGGTGAGGTTCCTTTTAAATACTCAAGTACACGTTTATTAATCTCTTCGGTATCATCTTTAAACCTACTCCAATCAATATCATTAATCTTGGTAATTACTGAAAATGAAATAATAATATCAATCAAGAAGATAGTCATCAAGATAAGACTGATAATGATTACAACATTACTAGGTACTTTATTTAATAAACCTGTTAAAAATGGATTTACAACATACATTACCGCACAAGCAGCAATGCCAAATGGAATGGTTGTTTCTAAGCAGATACGTCCATTTAAATTAAATTTACGATCGCTATAATCCCACCATCTTGCATTAAACCATTTTTCCATGACATAACTAGTTAAGTATTCAAGTGTCATACATATAACAGCTGCTAAAATAAATAAGACTAATGGTGTTTTCATATAATCTTTTAAAAGAAAAATCATAAGTAAGACACCAACACCATATATTGGACAATATGGTCCAATATAGAAACCACGATTAACTAATTTTTTATATTTAAAATATATATCACCAATATCGACAAGCCAACCAATAAAGGAATAAATCATAAACATAATAAACCAATAGCATACTATATACATCTTATTTTCCCTTCTGCATCATATATGCTTTTAAGACATTCTGACCAAGCATTGCGACGGTCATTGGGCCAACGCCACCTGGTACGGGAGTAATATATGCACATTTATCTGCTACGTTATCAAAATCGACATCGCCACATAATCCATCATCTAAGCGATTGATACCAACATCGATAACAACTGTCCCTTCACTAACCATATCTGTGGTAATCATTTTAGGTTTGCCAACACAAACAATTAAGATATCAGCCATTTTTGTATGCATCTGTAAATCTTTCGTTTTAGAGTGACATAATGTTACCGTTGCTCCGGCATTAGTAAGCATTGTACTCATTGGTTTACCAACTAGATTACTGCGTCCAACAATGACGGCATGTTTTCCTTCGACTTTAATATCATATCTCTTTAAGATTTCCATTACACCATATGGTGTACAAGAAAATAGTGCATCCTTGCCATGGAATAATTTACCGGCATTGACATCGCTTAATCCATCGACATCCTTTTCTGGTGAAACTGCATTTTGAATCAAATTGGTATCGATATGATTGGGTATAGGCATTTGAACTAATATTCCATGTATCCTATCGTCTTTATTTAATCTATCTATTTCATTAAGTAAAACTTCTTCTGTTATATCTTCAGGAAACTTTAAATGGGTATAGCCATATCCAACATATTCGGCCATCTTGGCTTTTTGTTTAATATAGACATTACTGGCAGGATTATCTCCTACTTGAATAACGACAAAGTTAGGTTTTTCAGATAATTTGCTAACTTCATCTTTTAATTCATCTAGAATTTCAGTTTTGATTTTTTTACCATCTAAGATAATCATTTCTTATCACCTTTTTCTAGTTCACGGTAAGCGATTTTACCGACCAAAGTTTTTGGTAATTCACGTCTATATTCATATGCATAAGGCCATGAGTACCTGACTAAATTTTCCTCACAATATTTCTTTATTTCACGGCGAATATTACTATTGTCATTAACATTATTTTTTAACACAATATATGCTTTAGCAACTTGTTTTTTATATGGATGTGGTATTCCAACAACGACACAATCAGCGACATATTTATGATTCTTAATGATGCTTTCAATATAACTAGGATAGATATTATAACCAGATGATACAATCATCCTTTTAAGTCTTTGTTTGTAATAAACAAAGCCATCTTCATCCATACAGCCAATATCACCCGTATGCAACCAAATTTTACCATCTTTATGTTTTACTTTTACTTTATCAGTTTCTTCTTTATTGTTTAAGTAACCCTTCATAACGGTTGGTCCACTAACACATATTTCACCATCTTCCATATAATCAACTTCTTTGGTTGTGCCAATTTTAACAATTTTAAAGGCCATATCAGGAAGCGGAACACCGACACTGTTATCACGATATTCATTTTTCGGATTTAAGACACATGCTCCAGTACATTCGGTTAAACCATAACCACATCTAAGTTCTGTCTTAGCGCCGTGTTCATAAAGAAATTTATCAATTTCTTTTTTAAATTCTGGTAGCATGGTATCGCCACCACTAACAGCACACGTTAAATGTGACAAATCATTACGACCAAGTTTGGTCTTTAATAAGGCTTCATACAATGTTGGTACACCAATTAAGAAATTAGGATTATATTTCTTTAATAAACTGCCAAATTTTCTAGGGCTAAAATCAGGTACTAAAACAATTTTAATACCTATGTATAAACCGGTATGAATCGATACTCCTAAACCAAAGCCATGAAAGATTGGTAAAATTGCCAAATTAGAACCACCTGGTTTAGCTAATTTAGTACCAATAGCCATTTGTAATTGCATCGCTAAGGCATTGAAGTTTAAATTAGATAAAACAATTCCTTTGGGATCTCCCGTCGTCCCTCCACTATATAAAATGATTGCTTCATCATGAATATTCCTTTTAACCCCTTGAAAATCTCGATCTAATATTGCCAAATTCAATAATTCCTTATAGAATATGGCCTTTTCATCTTTGACAATTTTATTTTTCCTACCGGAAAAGAACCAATATAGAGCATGTCTAAATTCATTCATATCATCTGATACAGATGAAACAATTACCTTTTGGACATTTGTCTTATCGATTATTTCTGCTACTTTATCATACACTAAATCAATTGTTAAAATGTATTTACTATTGGATTCTTTTAAATAGAATTCTATCTCATTCTTACTAGATAATGGATGAACCATACTGCTGACGGCGCCAATCATATTAACAGCATAGAAAGTAATAATGGCTACCGGAGTATTCGGCATACAAATCGTTACTCGATCGCCCTCTTTAACTCCTAATTCAGTTAAGGCACTTGCGGTTCTTTTTATCTTGTCAATAAATTCACGGTAAGTTACTTTCTTGCCATAATATTCATATGCATAATAAGATGGATATGTCTTAGCAGTTTTTTCAATTAATCCATAAACCGTTAATTTGGGATAATTAATCTTATTATTATTTCCATAATATTTATACCACGGTTCTCTATTGGTTATTTTATAATAAAATCTACTTAATCTTCCAAATAAATTCTTTAATGTTCCAATCATTTTTATTTCCTATTTTCGGGATATTTTACTTTTTCACCGGCTGGTTTCATCATTAATTCAGGAGTTTCAAACATATATTCAATTAACTTAAGGGCTTTGCAGAAATAGAAACCATCGGCAATACGTTCATCAATTGTTGCGCCCATTTCCATATAGTATCTTCCATTTTCTTCCTTTATTTCACCAAAAGTAATAAGTGAAGAAGCAGTTCCAAAATTGGTTAAATTATGATAAATTGCTCCCACTTTAAAAGTTCCAATATTTGATAAAATAGCACTTGAATAATATAGATTATCATCAGTAATACTCTTTGGTAACCAACCATGACTATCTAACCATTTAAGTATTCCAATAATTGGTACTCTTAAGAATTTAGGCAAGTTACCTAACATATCAGCTGCTCCATTAGCATTTCCTTTGCTTTCCAATTTCTTTTGTCTAATCGTATCGACTTTTTCTTTGGTCTTTCTAGAAATATCGATTAATGTATCTTCTGGATCTACTTTAATAACCATTAAAGCCTCGACTGAATTTTCCTCAAATTCAACTTTGATTGTTTGGGCTAATTCAACAGTATTATGCATATACATTGTCCTACCTGCAATAAAACGATTCATATATGGACGAGAATATAATGTTTTAGCCATTACATCGACTAGGCCATGATAATATGTAAGTCCTTCAATTTCTTTTTTCTTTTTATCCATGAATTTAACAAAATTAGTCATATCAATTTTACTATTCATATAAACGGCTGAATCACAACGATTAGGTTTAAAATCAATTAAAATATTTTGTATTCCATGAATATCTCTTACTTTCTTTCCATCTCTTCTATCGCCAAATGCCATGTTATCCTCTCCTTCCAATATAGTAATTCTTTTTACCACGGCGTATAATTATATATTCATTATC
>ONWZ01000084.1 GCA_900321645.1 uncultured Eubacteriales bacterium
CATGGCATGCCATATCAAGGTGGTAGCCACTTTAACCCAATGAGTTTATACTAATGAAAGTATGTGTCTTATCTAGTGGTAGCAAAGGTAATACTACCTATATTGAAACAACTAAAACCAAAATATTAATTGATTGTGGTAACAATAGTAAATATATTACTGATCACTTGCAAAGACTAAACGTTGATCCAAATGAAATTGATGCTATTTTGATAACCCATGTACATTCTGATCATATTAAGGGTTTACCAATTTTTTTGAAGCATTTTAATCCTAAAGTATATATGACTGAAAAAATGCATCCCTATCTAGACTTTGTCACGAATTATCAGTTTATTGATATGGATTCCTTTAATGTTAAAGATCTTAAGATCGATGTTATCAAAACTTCTCATGACGCTGAAGATTCAGTTGGCTACATTGTAAGTAATAAAGATAAATCGGTCGTCTATGTTACAGATACAGGTTATATCAATAAAAAGTATTTTCCATTACTTACTAATCGTGATGTCTATATCTTTGAAAGCAATCATGATATCGAAATGTTAAATAATGGCAGTTATCCATTTCATCTAAGACAAAGAATTTTATCAGATAAGGGGCATTTATCTAATTATGATTCTGCTAAATATTTAGCTAAGTTTATCGGTGATAATACTAGGAAGATTATTTTAGCCCATTTATCGGAAGAAAATAATACCCCTGAATTAGCATTATCCACCTTAAAAGAACGTTTGATTAAAGAAAAAATAACTTTTGATGAAATTGTCATTGCTAAGCAAAATAAAGAAACTGAGTTAATAAAAATATAACTCAGTTTTTAAATGCCTGAAACTGTAAATGCTCCTTTAAAATCTTGCTTTTTTCTTAATATTATGGTATTGTATAGTTGAACCAAAAAATGACTATCACATAATATATAAAAGGAGGTAATTATGCCTAAAATTAAAATAGATGGCGGACATGAATTAAGTGGTACTATTACCATCAGCGGTGCTAAAAATAGTGTCGTAGCATTAATTCCGGCAGCCATTCTTTGTGACGAGACGGTTACTATTAGTAATGTTCCCAATATTACTGATGTTGATGACCTAGAAAACATTCTCGTTCATTTAAACGCTAAGATTACACGTTCACCTGGAAAAGTAGAAATTAATTCCAGTGATATTATAAATAAAGAAATAACCGAAACTTTATCTAAAAAGTTAAGAGCTTCATATTATTTTATGGGAGCTTTATTAGGAAAATTTAATAAAGTAGATATGTATTTTCCTGGCGGTTGTTCAATTGGAGCAAGACCAATTAATCTACACCTAAAGGGATTTGAATTACTAGGGGCTAAGATAACCGAAGAAGAAAATCACTTTATCATCGAAGCTGAAAAATTAAGAGGAAACAATATATATCTTGATTTTCCAAGCGTCGGAGCTACTATTAATATTATGCTAGCCGCTGTTAAAGCAAGGGGAAAAACTGTTATTGATAATGCTGCTCAAGAGCCTGAAATCGTTAATATTGCAACATTCCTAAATAATATGGGAGCAAAAATTCGCGGCGCCGGTACTAGTACTATTACAATCATTGGTGTTAAATACTTACATAGTTGTTTCCATGAAGTAATTCCTGATCGTATTGAAGCAGGCACCTATTTAGTTATTGCTTCTTTATTAGGTCAAGAACTTAAAATAGATAATATGATTCCTAGCCATCTTGAAGCTTTAATTGCAAAACTTACTGAAGCTGGTGTTGAAATGGATATTGGGCTTGATAATATTGTTATCCATGAACCAAAAGATTACCATGGTATTGACATAAAAACCTTGGTATATCCTGGCTTTGCCACTGATCTTCAACAAATTATGGCTCCATTCTTAACGCAGTGTAAAGGAAGAAGTACTATTGAAGAAACAATCTATGAAAATAGATTCCAAAATTTACCAGAATTAGATAAAATGGGGGCTAATACTCAAATTAGAAAAGATAATCGTAAGGCAACAATTAGAGGTAAAACACCATTAAAAGGTACCGAAGTAACGGCGACGGACTTGCGAGGCGGAGCTTCATTACTTGTGGCCGCTTTAATTGCCGAAGGCGTCACAACAATTGATAATATTTCCTATATTTTAAGAGGATATGATCAAATTGTTGAGAAATTAACTGCTGTTGGTGCTAAAATTGAAATAATCTAATATTATATAATGTGATTATATGAAAAAAATAATATTAGTATTATTTCTTTTTTTACTGTGTTATACTTGTTATTATATCTATACCGTAACTGAAGATAATAGTCTAGATATCGTAGCTATTGGTGATGAAATAGCTTACAATCCTTATAAAATAAATAAATGTAATTATAATTATGATTTTATTAATGAAGATTATCATATCAATGATTTACTAAACATCATCAAATATAATCAAGAAATGAATATAAATAATAAAACAGAATCAATTCATCAATTATTAAGTAAAGCCGATATTTTAATTATTTCCATTGGTATGAATGATATCTATTACAAACTAAAAGATGATCATAAAGAAATATATACTTATTTCAATAATATCTTAGGTAGTTATGAAGATGTTTTAAAAGAAATAGCTAAATATGATTATAAGGATGTTTATATTTTAAACTATTATAATATTAGTAATGAACAAAATGACTTATTTGTATATATTAATTATAAATTAAATAAATTAGCTAATAAGTATCATTATCAGTACTTAGATATTGCCAAAAAATTGAATAATCGAGAGAAATACTATCAAAAAGCCGATGATTTTGCGTTAAATAATATGGGATATCGTCAAATTTATGATATTTTAGTTGAAAAAATAAAAAAAACTTGATATAATATCAAATGTGTTTATTACTATGACTTGAATTAGTCATGGCGAAAGGAGAAATAATATGAAGAAAAATATTCATCCAAA
>ONWZ01000113.1 GCA_900321645.1 uncultured Eubacteriales bacterium
TGTTTATTAATTTTTTCTTCAAGTAATTTATTATCTATCTCACTTATATATTTACTAATGATATGACTATCAATATGATGTTTTTGTAACTCTAATTCAATGCGATATGGTCCCATGGTAGTAAAATTCATTTTGTCTTTGATAAATGCTTGAGTAAAGATTTCATCATTTAATAATTTATTTTTGATTAACCTATCTATCGTTTCGGTAATTAGTTCTGAGGTAACATTTTTACGTTCCATGTATTCTTTCATTTCATGGATACTTCTTAATCTTACACCAATATAATTGACACATTTATTATAGATATCATAGTTATTATTATCGTTAATTATCTCTTCAAGTAAAAAATCATCAATTTCTTTTTTATATAATAATTTATGTTTTAAGATAACATCTTCGTTTAATTTTATTTTTCTACCATCATCTAAATAAATTAGATAATTACCATTACTTTTCTTTTCATATTTAATTATTTCCATAAACACCTTATTTAGCAATCATGTCACAAATTAAATCTGTTAATTCACTAGGATTGTCAACATTTAATCCGGATAATAATCTTGCTTGATTATATAATACTTTCGTATATTTAGTTAACTCTTCAGTATTTTCATCTTTATATAATTTCTTAATCTTTTTACTAATTGGATGTTTATCATTAATTTCTAATATCGTATCAGCTTTTACTTTATCAGTTTCAGCTGGCATACTATTGATAATCTTCTCCATTTCAAGTGATAATTCACCAGAAGATGTTAAACATACGGGATGATCCTTTAGTTTATTAGTAAACTTAATTTCTTTAACTTGATCTTTTAAGATTTCAGTCATTTTAGCAAGTAAGTCTTTGTTATCATTATTGATTTTTTCAATATTGGCTTTTTCTTCTTCAGTACTATTATCAAATGATTTATCAGTAACATTTTGGAATGTTTTTTCCTTATAAGTATTTAAAATCTTAATGACAAATTCATCTAAGTATTCCGTTAAATATAATACTTCATAGCCTTGGTCTAAGACCATATCAACTTGTGGTAACATCTTAATATTAGCAATTGATTCACCACTCGCATAATAAATCTCTTTTTGATCTGATTTCATTCTTTCAAGATATTCATCTAAGGTTACATATTTTTCATCTTTAGAAGAATAGAACATTAATAAGTCTTCAAGTTTATCTCTATTTGCTCCGTAACTAGTATAAATACCATGTTTTAATCCCATACCAAATGCTTGATAGAATTTTTCATAATCAGGACGATTTTCTTTTAACATCGTCAATAATTCTTTATGAATTTTAGTTTCAATATTTTTAGCAATTAAAGCTACTTGATGATCTTGTTGCATTGTTTCACGCGAGATATTTAGAGCAATATCTTCTGAATCCACTAATCCTTTAACAAAACTATAATAATCAGGTAATAAATCAGGACATTTGTCCATAATCATAACCCCTTTAGAATATAACTCTAAGCCTTTTTCATACTCTTTCGTGTAGTAATTAAATGGCGTATGTGATGGAATAAACAATAATGTTTGATAACTAGTTAAGCCCTCTACTTCGCTGCGAATTACTTTTAATGGCTTTTCATAGTCATAGAATTTATCAGTATAGAAATTATTATATTCTTCATCGGTTACTTCACTTTGTTTCTTTTTCCAAATTGGAATCATACTGTTGATAGTGTGTTCTTCTTTTTTATCATCATGCATATGATTCATCTTAATTGGATACTTAATATAATTAGAATATTTAGTAACAATACCCTCCAAGCGATAATCTTCAAGTAATGAATCATAATCAGTGTCTTCGGTATTATCCTTTAAATATAACGTAATTTCAGTACCATTCGTTTTCTTTTTAGATTCTTCAATGGTATAACCATCAGCCCCAGTACTAGTCCATAAATAGGCTTCATCGCTATTAATACTTTTACTTAATACTTCAACTTTAGCTGATACCATGAAAGCAGAATAGAAGCCAACACCAAATTGACCGATAATTGATAAATCTTTACTTTTATCATTATTTTCTTTAAATAATTCACTACCACTTTTAGCAATGGTACCTAGATTGTCTTCAAGTTCAACTTTTGTCATACCAATACCATTATCGGTAATTTTTAAAGTTCTATTCTCTTTATCAGGAATAATCCAAATAGCTAAATCATCTTTCTTAACTTTTATTTTTTTGTCTGTTAATGATAAGAAATATAATTTATCAATTGCATCACTAGCATTAGAAATTAATTCTCTTAAGAATATTTCTTTATTGGTATAGATAGAATTAATCATCATATCTAATAGTTTTTTTGATTCGGCTTTAAATTGTTTTTTAGCCATATATATCACTCTTCCTTTACTTCCAAGAACTAATATAACACTTATATTAGCAATTGTCAATATAGATTGCTAATTATTTATAAAGAAAAAGGAAGATATTATCTTCCCATACGTTTCTTTTTAACTAAAGCTTTTGAATTCTTGTAAAGTCCTTTATTTTTTTGATTTTCTCTTCTTTGAGCTTTTAAATCTTGACGATTCCAATTAATCGTATCATGAATTATGGCATCTAGTGGAACTATACTTTCTACTTTACTACCCTTTAATTCATTTTTTAATGTGATTAATTCGTTAAGACTTAGAGCATTTACATCCATATACCAAGTAGTCAATTTACCATTAACTTTAGCTTCAACTGGTATAAATCCTTTTACCATAATATCACCTCTTTCTCACAAACGAGTTGATATTATAGTATATTTCTTATTTTTTGTCAAATTTATCATATTCGGCTAAGAAGCTATGATAAATCGCATTCTTCTTAGTACCGATAACACAGTTTAAATTAACATTATTTAAAGCTGTAAAGATATTGTTATCAACATTTGGATTAACTTTTTTTAATTCTTTAATTAAATGTTTAATTTCTTTACGTTTACTCTTCTCTTCATCGATACTTGCTTCTTCAGTAAATTTGCAAGCACAATTTAAGAACGTTAAATCATTACTTTTCTTCCAAGCAATAATATCATCTTCTTTTACTAAATATAATGGTCTTATTAATTCTAGGCCAGGAAAATTATCACTATGAAGTTTAGGCATCATGGTTTTTACTTCAGCACCATAGAACATGGATAATAAAGTTGTTTCAATGACATCATCAAAATGATGACCTAAAGCAATTTTATTACAACCTAGTTCTTTAGCTTTACTATATAAGTATCCTCTACGCATACGAGCACACATATAACATGGATTTTCACCAGCGATCGTATTAGCAACATCAAAGACATCACTTTCAAAGATTTTGATTGGAATATTTAATTCTTTCGCATTCTTTTCAATTAATTTACGATTAGCTTCATTGTAGCCGGGATCCATTGACACATATTCTGCTGTAAAATTTTGTTTACCGTGTCTTTCTAACTCTTGAAAACATTTTGCTAACAAGAATGAATCTTTACCACCAGAGATACAAACCATAATCTTATCATTATCTTCGATTAATTCATATTCTTTAATGGCTTTAACAAATTTACTCCAAAGTTCTTTTCTAAACTTTTTAATAATACTTCTTTCTATTTCCTGATATTTCTCCATATCTTTCACCAACTCCCCATAATTATAACAAAAAAGAAATTGTTTTGCAATTTCTTTATTTTAATATTAAATTATCAGTATTGATATCATCTTTGGTAATTGTCTTTAAGATCTTCTTTTGTTTTTTATCTTTGACGTTGGCAGCATGACGAATAATTGTCTTTTCATAGATATTTCTTACGAATCTAGCGTTGCCAAAATTCTTCATATCTCTATTTTCTTCGATGATTTCTCTTAAATAAGCAATCGCATCATCTGTTACAATAAAGCCTGCTTTATCAGTAAATGTTTTAAAGATGGCAATAAGTTCATCAGTCGTATAATCATCAAATTCTAAGGTATAACCAATTCTTGAAGTAATACCGGAATTGGAATCTAAGAAATCTTGCATTTCTTTCGTATAACCTGCAAAGATGACTACTAATTTATCACGATAATTCTCCATCGCTTGAATTAAAGTGGCAATTGCTTCAGCATTATATGAATTGCCTTCTTTGACGGCTAAGGCATATGCTTCATCGATAAATAAGACACCATTCATGGCTTTTTCAATTACGGACATTGTTTTTGGTGCTGTTTGGCCAACATATTCGGCGACTAAATCTTTAACGGAAACTTCAACTAATTTATTTTCTTTAACATATTTTAAGTTATATAAAATATTGGCAATTAATCTCGCAATAGTTGTTTTACCAGTGCCTGGATTACCTAAGAAAACCATATGCAAGTTAACATCTTTAATTTTTAAACTGTCGCCTGCTTTTTCTTTTAAGTTAATCATATCAACTAGTTCATACAATACTTTCTTAACTTTTTCTAGGCCTACCAATTCATTCAAATCAGCGAATACTTCTTCCGTTGTCAATTCTTTCTTAACTTCTGGTATCTTTTTATTAAATGATATATGTTTAATTAAATCATTTTGATAAGTTAGATAATCGGTATCTTTATTATAGGTACTAGTAATATAATCTAATAAAGTTACTTTTTCTTCATCGGTTATATTAATATGTTCTAAGACATAATTATAAACATCTTGGGTATCAGGATTAGCCCCCTCTACGATTAGATCAAAATAATTATTACGTAAATCTTCTCTACCTAAGAAGAAAGCGGTTATTTCGTCATTTTTACCTGATATAATGGTTATCATATGACTATCTTGATTTAAATAATCGGTAAGTTCATGTAGGAATTTCTTAACTACTTTATCTTCTTCCAAATTAATTCCAGTTAGATCAGTAATATTAATTAAACCAAAATCACTAATACTCTCTACTTTATCTAATTTATACATTGAGATAGTTGTCTCTTTTTTATCAATATAATCAAAATAAGTACCAGCATCATATAAGATATCTTTAATTTCATCAGTTACTTTATTATTATTAACACTAATCGTCAATCTAAAAGGAATATAATTAGTTTCTATTTTTTCATGATATTTACGCATGTATTCGATTATCTTTTTTAATAAATCTTTTGAATCACTACTGATTGGTAAATTATTAATTTTATCAAAGAGAGAGGCCATAGTATCTTGTGGCCCCTTATCTTCTTTCTCTTTTATTTCAATTTTGGGTAGTGATTCAACATCAAAGAAATCGGTATACATATCCTTAAAATAATTCTTTGTGTTCATGAATACCTCCAAACTATTTTTCTTTTACATGAATTTCTAACATTTTAGCTTTTAATTCTTTTTCAATCTCTTCCAAAGTCTTTTCAGCTTCAGCACGTTTATTTCTACCTTCTTCATGAATCTTAATTACTTCATCTAAGGTTTCAATAATATCTTGGTTAGTTTTCTGTAAGGTTTCAACATCGACAATAGCTCTTTCACTTTCACGAGCAATTTCAACTGATCCTTGCTTTAAGGTTTCACTATTCTTAGCTAACATTTCATTAGTCAATTTAGATACGGCTTGTTGACTCTTTAGGGCATTTTTAGCATTGCTAATGCCTAAAGCTAAGACCATCTGATTCTTCCACAAAGGAATAGTATTGGTAATTGAACTTTGAATCTTTTCAACAAGTTCAGCTTCATTATTTTGAAGCAAGCGAATTTGTGGAGCCATTTGAATAGAAATAATTCTCGTTGTTTTTAAATCATAGATCTTCTTTTCAAAACGATTAATTAAGGCTTCCATGTCATTAACCTTTTGAACATCTAATTGTTCACCAGATTTTTCAGCAATTACTTTTAGTTTAGGTAATTCAGTTTCTCTTAATTCAGCTAATTTCTTTTCACCAGCAATAATGTATAGAGATATTTCTTTAAAATACTCTAAATTCTTTTCATACATTGTATCAAAGATGGTGATATCTTTTAACATTTGAAGTTTATCTTTTTCTAAGCCACCTTCGATGGTATCAATATTCTTTTCAATCTTACTGTATTTAGCAACGATATAATCAAATTCTTTCTTTGCACTACTGAAGATTTTTTCAATAAAATTCTTTTTAGCAGTTCCTGATACATCTTTATCGAATGCTTTGATTTGACTTACCAAATCCGCTAATAAGTCACCTACTTCACCAGTATTTTTGGTTTTAACATCATCAAGAATACTGTCAGAAAATTTAGATATTTTTTCTTGAGCAGCTACACCAAATTGTAAGATTTGGGTTGAATCATTAACATCAAATTTCTTGTTAAATTCTTCAATTGCTTCTTTTTCTTCTTTTGATAACTCATCATAGTTTAATGATTTTTCAATTTTGTTATCAGTTATTTCTTTTTCGTTTACTAACCCTTCAATACTCTTCTCGTCAATCTTTTTTTCAACTTTTAATTCTAGATTACTCATTTTTTTAATTCTCCTTTAAATATTCGATTAATTTATTGTACGTGTCCATTTTTAGACTTGTAACTGTAGATGAAATAGTTTGTGGTACACCTAAGCCAATACTTGATACATCATAGGTACCACCCGTAACACCGGTTCTAAAGCCATATTTTTCCCAAGCAATTTGACCAATTTCTTTATCGTTCAAAGCTTCATATAATTTAGCTCCTTTATCAGTGAATACTGTAAAGCAATGGGAATTCCAAATGGTTGGCGTTGGATATAAAATTCTAATATCATCTTTTACTTGATTGAAAGCATCAGGACTTGAATTAGCAAAATCAATCATGCTCTTTTCATAGTCGACAATCATTGGCTCTCCACCCATACCGGTTTTTAAATATCTTTCAAATAAATCAGCTGGTGTATTATTCATATAACCTGATTTAATATAGAAATCTTTTAATTTAGGTAAATTTTTATCAATATTATCAGTTGTTACTTGGGCTTCACTTAAGATTGATAATAATAATCCATAATAAGTAGCTCCGGGAGATGATGATACTGGATCAGTGGAAGCAATGTTAATTGTGCCATATAGATTGGTTAATCCAATATCAGACCACTTCTTACCTTCAAGAATATAATCAATTAATTTATTCATATCGGTAATATAATATACACCATCGGTTTCAGTAACAATGTTTTCATTAATTAAAGCATCTACTACTTTACCCCAACTATAAATAACGATTGGTGTATTTAAGGTTAAACCGCCATCTAAAACGGTATACCTATCAGCTTCTCCTAATTCTTTATTAGGAAATAGTTTGTAGTAGTCATAGAATCTTTGGTCAGATGTAAACAAGGCATCATAAGTACTAACGCCATCTGAATGGATTGTATATTCACCACCATTTGCCATCTTTTCAGCAATACTCTTATTACCTAGGCCAACATATTCTCTAATTAATGGTTTAGTGATTGTTTTACCATTACTCCAAGTATCAAAGACAACGTTTAGTTTGTATTTGCTTCTTAAGATTTTAATGACATCTTTATCATTTAAAAAGTCTTCTTTACCACCACCAGTCGCTACATAGACAGTTGTTAGTTTACCACTAAGAACACTGCCCGTATCGTTATCACTAATATTTTTGATAACGATTATGGCTACGATTAGAATGATAAATAAGATTAAACCTGCGAATACTTTTTTATTCTTCATCTTCATCACTACCTTTCATTATTTCATTACCAGCAATTCCATCGGCTTTTAACATTAAATTATAAACTTTCATTTCCGCATCAGCATCCATAATATCATTTTGATATAGAGATGCCAATATATTTGAGAATGCTTTATTGGTATCTTTAATCATCTTATCAGCTTTAACTAAGAATTCTTTACCTTCTTCAGATTTTAATTTTTGATTTTCAACTTCATCATATTTCTTAACGATTTTAATTAAAACTGGTAAATAGTAATCAAAGAAATTATTTGTTTGTTTAGCTTTTTTGGGATTAAACTGAATCGTATTAAGTATTTTTATGATTGTTTCATATATTTCTGTTAAATTATTTCTTGTTTCAACTGATTCAACTTTCGGAATTAAATTTAAGATTTCTCTATTTTGTTTTTTTGCTTCCGTGATCTTTAAATATAATTCTCTATCAGTATCTTTTAAGCTTTCTTTTCCTTTAACTCCGGATAAGACTAATTCACTAGCACCAAAGGCAACACAGCCTATGGCTAAGGCTGGTGCTAAGGCAATTGACATACCTAAGTAAGGAATGGCAAAGAATGCACCGCCGACAACGGCTGAAACAACTTCTTTATTTCTCATTAGTTATAACTCCTTACTTCAGCAAAGGCTTTTTGTAAACCACTCTTACCATCAAAGATTTTAGCATTCGTTAAATCGGCAATATCACTTAACTGATATTCACTAGAGTCTCCAAAAGTAATACTATAAATTGGAATATCTAATTTATGATTTTGATAATATCTTTTTAAATCATAAAATGATCCAGCATTAGCTTCACCATCAGTCATTAAGATGACTGTTTTAGTGTATTCATTACTATCATCTTTTTCAAGTATCTTTAAAGCTTCGATACTTGGATCATAGATATTAGTACCTCCTCTTGCTATCAAACTATTGATATCATCGATAACAAGATTGGTTTCACTACCATATCTCGTATCATAAATATCTTTAACACTACTATTAAAGGTAATAACGGTTATCTTATCATTATCAGAGAATTGTAAATTATCAACGCTAGCTTGTTCTTTATCAAGAATATAATTCATGGCTTCTTGTAATTCTTTTAAGCCAGATCCTGACATACTGCCAGAAACATCTAAGCAAAATACGACATGCGTTGGTTTTCTAAATGCTTCAATATACATATTGATAGCTTTAGTTATTACTTTTTTACTTGGATACTTCATATCTTTTAGATATTTACTAGTATCAATTCCCCATTCAGGATTAAAGATTTTTTTATCAGCTTTATCGTTCGTTCCGCCATACCAAGAACGATAACCATAGCTTTGCATTAGTTTAATAACCTCATCACTTCTTAAGTATGATTGAAGTTTTAAAAATTTTTCTTTATTTTTTTCATCAGTTGAATCATTATTAATATAAGCAAACGGCATATCATTAATGGCTACACCATCAACCGGATATACCATATATAGTGGTTCTTTGCCTTTTTTAACTAAGTCTTGATTAATTTCAATCAAAGTGCTTTCATAGTTAATCATGGCATCATAGTCACCATTCATATACATTTCCGTTAAGTAATCTTCATCGCCACTGACTCTTTCAACTCCTTTAAAGAAATCTTTTAAATCTCTTTTCAAAGTATCAGACTCTAGCATTTCTTCAGTTAGGACTTCAGGGCTTCCAGCCATACTATTAAGAAAACTTAAATAACTTGTCGCACCAGTATTTGTTTTGGTAACGGAAGCCATAATATATTTTAGTTTACCATCACGGATTGCATTTAAGATATCTTTGTTATAAATATCTTTATCCGTAAAGCCTAATTCTTTCGCTTTACTCTTAGTTATTCCCATAACTACTGGATCAATCACAATTGATTTACTATCAGTGGTTAGATAACTATTATCTAACATATATAGCCAAATTGAATTAGAAATCCATACAGCATCATATGGTTTTGAATCAGTATTTAATTTTTCAACAATTTCCAAATCTCCATAATGTTCGATTTCTACTTTAATGCCATTTTTCTTACCATATTTAATTAGTTTGTCATCCATTTTATCAGTTGATGTACTAGCAATAATTCTAAATGTTTTATCATTATTACTAACAATATCAGAATTACTATCCATATCATCTAAAAGTGGTGCACAGAACTTAACAAACAAAAAAATAAGGATAATGATTATGACAATTCGATTATTCTTTTTATTCCCTTTCATTTTCCACCTCTATCTATAAATAATTATATCATATTATCAAAAAAAAGAAACACTATTTTAGTATTTCTTTCAGCCTTTTTGTTAAAGTTTCTTCCTTATCATCTTCGAGTAAATCCCAGTCACTAACACCGTCTTTATTTTTAATTGCTAATAATTTAATTTGTCCATCTTCAAGAATTAAGTAATTAACTCCTTGATCATCGATACCAATACTTAAAA
>ONWZ01000086.1 GCA_900321645.1 uncultured Eubacteriales bacterium
AGATATTAGCATTTGTATTATCACTAAAAATAAGTTATAATTTAGATGGGTGATAATTATGAATATAGGTAACTTGTCATTAAATGAAAAGATAGGACAAAGATTCATAATGGGTGTTAATAATCAAAATATCAGTGAGATCATTAAACTTATTAAAAAAGCTTATCTTGGGGGAGTAATTTTATATAAGAAGAATTATCATAATTACTTTGATATGTTGTTAGTTATCAAAAAGTTAAAAGACGCTAACAAAGATAATAAAATACCATTATTTATTGCTATCGATCAGGAAGGTGGCAAAGTTAATCGTTTACCAAATGAGATTCATAATTTAAAGAATATTTATGATGTATCAAAAAAAGATATCAGTTTAGTTAAAGATTATGCAAGTATTATAGGTAAAATTCTTACTAATAGCGGCATTAATATGAATCTGGCTCCAGTTGTCGATATCGATAATGGAACAAGCGCTAAATCATTATATAAACGGTGTTTTTATGGTGATTATAAAAATGTTATTAAAGGAACTAATTATTATTTAGATAATTTAAATAAAAAGATTATCCCCGTTATCAAACATTATCCAGGACATGGCTTAACAACTAGGGATACGCATTTTATAGTACCTTATATTACAAAACTTAATAAATTAGACGAACATATTAAGCCATTTAATGAATGTATGGATAAATGCGATGCTTTAATGGTTGGGCATTTAGTTATTAGAGGATTTACTAATTTATTACCGGCCAGCATCAGTGATAAATTCTTAAGTGAATGTTTAAGGAAAGATTATCAAGGATTAATTATAACTGATGAAATGAATATGTTAAAGAAACAATTATTTTATCATTTCAATTATTTAGATAAAGCTTTAAAAGCTAATAGTGATATTATCTTATTAAAAATAAAAGATGCTAATGAAGGTTATAAAATACTTGATAAATATCAAAGAATACTATTAAGTAATAAGCATTATCAAGATAGATTAGATGATAGTGTTAAAAGGATTATCAATATAAAAGAAAAATATCATATTAGTGATAATACAAATATTTTAGGAATTGATATTGATAAGATAAATAAAGAAATTGATAATTTAAATGAAAAGGTAAACTTTACTTTATAAAGAAAATAATATATAATTTTATTAATGAAATGAGGGATATAGAATGAAAAAAATTACACTTACAGGATTAAAACCAACAGGTAGTTTAACACTTGGGAATTATATTGGATCAATTAGTCAAATGGTCAAAATGCAAGATGAATATAAAAATTATTTATTTATTGCTGATATGCATGCGATAACGGTACCAAATGATAGGGAAGCATTACATAAAAATATTAAAGATTTTATTGCGCTATATTTAGCATGTGGGATCGATCCAAAAAAGAATGTTATTTATTTACAATCAGATATTGAATATATACCTTCTATTTCATGGTTACTTGAATGTAATACCTATTATGGTGAATTATCAAGAATGATTCAATTTAAAGAAAAAAGCAAGCAAAATGCTAATTTTAGTGTGGGATTACTCACATACCCAGTATTAATGGCAACTGATATATTGGTTGTAGATGCTGATTACGTACCGGTAGGTATTGACCAAAAACAACATGTTGAATTAACAAGAGACATTGCCATTAGATTTAATAATAGATATGGTGAAGTATTTAAAATACCAGAACCATTAATTACTAAAGTCGGTACAAAAGTTAATGATTTAGTGGATCCAACTAAGAAGATGAGTAAAACTGAAGAAAATCCTAAAGGAGTTATCGGTTTATTAGATCCACCTGAAGTAGCAAGAAAGAAAATAATGAGTGCTACAACTGATTCAGAGATGAGTATTAAATATAATCCAGAAACAAAACCTGGTATATCTAACTTGATTAGTATTTATTCAGCATTAACAGATACTTCAATTAGTGATGTTGAAGCTAAATTTAAAGATGCTAATTATGGTGAGTTTAAAAGAAATGTTGCGGATGTAGTATGTGAATTCTTAGAAAGAATTCAAAAACGTTATCATGAACTTGTCGATAGTGAAGAAATTGAAGAAATACTAAGAAATGGCGCTAATGAAGTAAGAGAATTAGCTAAGAAGAAATATGAGGTAATGAGAAAACAAATTGGTTTATATAGATAAGAAGGGGAAATATGAATAATTTTATACCTGATATATATCAAAAAAGTATTTATCATATCAATTATGATAAATTATTAGATGATGGTATTAAATGTATTTTGTTTGACTTAGATAACACGTGTGCACCATATAAAGATAGTGAACCAAATAAGAGATTAATCGAATTATTTGAAACACTAAAAGATATGGGTTTTAAACTTGTTATCTTTTCAAATGCCCCAAAAAGAAGAATATATCCTTATAAAAAGGTTTTAAATGTTGATTGTTTAGCGAGGGCCAAAAAACCAATCAAAAAAAGTTTTTTAAAAATAATTAAATTATTTAATTATGATTTATCAGAAGTAGCAATCGTTGGCGATCAATTATATAAAGATATACTAGGTGGTAATCGTGTGGGAATAACAACAATATTAGTTAATCCAATGAGTCAAAACGATATGATTTTAACCACTTTAATTTTTAGAAATTTAGAAAAAATCAAATATAAACAATTAGCTAAAAAAGGAATATTAATAAGGGGTAAATACTATGATTAAATGTCTTGGATGTGGGGTAGAATTACAGGATACTAATCCAGATAAAGATGGTTATGTAATCGATATTGAAAAGAGATTATGTGAACGTTGCTTTATCATTAAGAATTATGGACAAAGCAAATTAA
>ONWZ01000070.1 GCA_900321645.1 uncultured Eubacteriales bacterium
AATATTTTCTTTTTTTGTATCATTCTTTTTTTGACATCCACATAATGTAAATAGTACTAAAAGCAGAAATAGATATAGTATTATTTTCTTTTGCATAATTAGTAGCCTCCAACGAAAAAAGCAATTATTAACTGCTTTTTAACTTATTTATAATCATCTAATAAGGACGTATCAGTACATGGCTTGAATGTTATTTCTTGATCACCTGTCATATATTCTTCCACTTCTTTTGTAGTATAGCTTTTTCTAACTATCCAGTCATTTACTAAAGTGTATGATGATACTATTTCATATCCCATATTTCCTGAAACTGATAAAAGTGTTCCATCATTCATTTTATATAATATCGTATCTTTATCAAATTGACCATTAATTGTTCCAACAAATACAATATAATTATTATCAATATTTCCTAAATTTTCATCGTATGAATATATGTTTAAATTGCCAATAATAGTATTTCCAATAATACCATGTGTATATATTAATAATTCTGGAATATTATCATCATTAATATCAACAACTGAATACTCGTGTCTAGCTTCTTCAAAGTCTCCAATCATACTTTTATAATATTTAATTATTTGTGAAGTTTCAACTGAACTTTTTTGTTTTGATGTTTCATTAGTGCTTTTTTCTTTTTTACCAATAACTCCTGTAAGCATTAGGATAATTAAAGCAATTAACAACAATATAATTATTATCAAACTAAATATAATTTTTTTGTTTTTACTTCTCATTTTTACACCTCTATTATTGATTATAGTACTTAATATATAATTGTTAAATTATTTTTTGTCTTTTTATTATATTTGTCAATATTGATGTCAAATAGTAATTAATTATTATCATAATAAAACAGCAATAATATTTTCACATATTATTGCTGTTTATACTTATTTAGTTTTTGTTTTAATCTTAGATTGACTTGCTAAGATACTTTCATAATCACCATAGATATTAATTCTATTTGGTAAATTATGTTCTCTAATAATTGATTTATATTGATTTAATAAGGCTATTTTTTCACTAGCACTAGCTTCACTTTTCTCCATTTTTTCATCGGTTGTTACTAAAATTTGAGTTGGGATAACAACTTCTTGACTATTAAAGAAATCGCTTGTATTGGTTGGTGCAATCAATGTTTCAGCAACATATTTAGCATCTACATCAGGAGTAGTGATAGTCTTATCTTCTTGTAAAATACCCATCATAAAGTATGGGGCTGAAGGTTCATTACTTTGAACATATAAGAATTTATCACTATTAGAACCAATTTGTAAATTGCTTAATCTTTGATATGTATCTTTATCAAAATTGATAACACCAAAATTAAATTTACTAAAGTCTGATAATTTTTCAAAAATAGCACATTTAACCATTACACGATAATAGTTAATAGCTTTTCCATAATGATTATAATCATATTCTAGTACAGCATCAAAATTATTGACAATACTTTTTAATAATTCATATGCTCTTGGTATATAATCTAATCCTAATACTTCTTGTCTATAAAGATCAAAATAATCACCTGTTAAATTTTTATAATCAATACCTATTAAGTGACATAAATTTTTATTTAATATTTCAAATGATATTTGTTCACCATTTGATAATACTAATTCATATTGTTTATTGTTATAATACTTTTCATAGTATTCAAGTGCTTCTGCTAGTTTTTCTAAAGCAGCGGTAGCATAATCAATTCCTGGATAAGGAACATTTTTAGCCCACGATTTTACAAATCCTAATTCTTTTTTGGTTATCATAATATCCCCTCTTTCAGGGCAAATATATTACCACATATTTGTTCGTTTGTCAATTTTCTCTTGATATTGATTATATTATTTATTATAATTATTTTAGAATATAGGTGATATTATGAATCTTAAAAATATGATTAATAAAATTAATGATTTTGTAAATACAAAAAAGGAAGAATATGAATTATATAATCAAAAAGTCGCAAACTCAAAAACATTTGAATTAACAAATCAAATAGTAAGTAATAATAATATTAATGATGGCAATAGTTATGAATATGCTAGTATGTGTCCTTATATTGACTTAAGTTTTGCTAAAATAATTGATAGTATTATTCCTTTAAATGAAATAATACTTAGTGTTAATTATTTTACCCAGAAAAAAGATAATGAAAGTTATGTTATGGTATTAACTAATTTAAGAATTATCATTATGGATAAAGAAAAATATCGTAATTATAATTATAACGAAATAACTAAGTTTGAAATCATTACGAAATCTTTAATGAGTCAAATAATTGATATCAATGATATTATTATTAGTCTTGATGTTAGTCAAGAAGAACTAGATACAATTTATAATTTAATTACCAATATTGATTATCGTAATAATTATATTATAGAAAAAAGTAAATACTTATGCGGTATTAGACCAGTATATCAAAGATTAAATAAAATCAGTTCTGGTATTACGATTGATGATAATAAAAATGTCGTTTTTCACGATAAGAAAATTAATAATTACTTATGTAAATACGATGATATATTAAATTACGAAGTACTGGAAGATAATACACCAGTATTAAAAAGAAAAACGAATGAATCTAGCCATATGATGACCTTTTCAAAAAAAGAATGTATGCATATGACACTTAGAGTTACGTTAAATAATAATCAAGTATTTGAAATAAATATTTTGGAGCCAACAACTTTTAATAATATTTATAGTCATACTGATAGTAGATACCTAACAGAATTTAATTTTGTCAAAGAAATAATTGACAAGTTAGATTCGATGAATGATACTTTATATCGTTAAAAAAGAATAAGTTATTTCTTATTCTTTTTATATGTCTCATAATGAACTCTTTGAACTAATCCCATTGAAAATAATAAGGTTATGGTATAACTACCACCATATGATAAGAATGGTAGTGGAACACCGGTTAATGGGCCAATATTAAGAGTTCCGATTAAATTGATTGAAATATGTAGTAAAAGATAAGCAAAGACCCCATAAACAATAATGGCATTGCCTAAATCAGTTGCCTTCTTGGCTATTTTTAAGATACGATATAACATAAACATATAGGCAAAAATAATTATTAAGCCAACGATTAAGCCCCATTCTTCGACAATGATAGGAAAGATAAAGTCGGTATGTGATTCGGGTAAATATAGATATTTTTGGGTACTCTCGCCAATTCCTTTACCAGTTAAGCCACCATTTTTTAGGGCAATAATACTATTACATAATTGATAGCCCGTTTTATCTTCGTATCTTTCACAAGGATTCATAAATTGGAATCTTTTTAATTGATAATCTCTTAAGAAAGAGCCACCAGTTAAGATAATGGTCAAGATTACTAAAACGATACCACCAACAAATATTTTATTGATTGGTCCTTTAGTTTGTCTTTTTAATGGTAAGGCATAAAAGATTAAAACAACAATACCAAAGATAACAAATGCCGTTCCTAAGTCTGGTTGCATGGCAATGGTAGCAATAATAATTAATGAAATAATAATTGGTTTTAAAAGAATCCATTGATTATCTAATTCATTTTTATGTTTATTATAATAATAAGCTAAATATAAAATAATAAATATCTTCCCTATCTCACTCGGTTGCACAGTTATTATCTTCAGGTCATACCAGCTTTGGCTGGAATTATAAACAGCTCCATAGGCCATTAGGCCAAATAATGATATGATTAAAACAATAATCATAAAGGGGGAGGTATTTTTAAATAACTTCGTAGGGAAATAGATAGCAATCAAAAAGGCAATCATCCCAATTAGCATAAATAGTGTCTGTCTAATCAAATAGAAATAAATACTATTATGATAACGCATATAAGAAGCCATCGAAGAGGCACTTAAGACCATAATAAGTCCAAATATCATGAAAACAAACATGATAATTAATAATGGTTTATCTAATTTGGTAGACTTCTTCATGATATCACTATCCTTTATATTAGTGTAACAAAGAGTTAAAAAAAAGTAAACTTAAATGATTAAGTCTACTTTTATTTGACATTATTTCTCTAAGAGAATTGTAATTGGGCCATCATTGGTGAAAGTTACTTTCATTTCAGCACCAAAAATACCGGTTTCAACATTGACATTTTGATTTTTTAATTTACTATTAAATTCATCATATAAAATGGTTGCTTTATCACCTGATAAGGCTTTCGTGTAGCTTGGCCTTCTTCCTTTGGAAGCATCACCATATAAAGTAAATTGACTAATTGAAAGAATACTACCATTTGTGTCTAATAAGCTTTTATTCATGACACCATTTTCATCATCGAAGATTCTTAAGTTAATAACTTTATCGACCATATAATCGATTTCTTTACTCATATCGGTATCAGTAAAACCCACTAATAACATTAAGCCTTTATCGATTTGACCTACTACTTTGCCATCTACGGTAACTTTTGCTTCTTCACATCTTTGAACAACTACTCTCATTAGTTTACCTGTCTTTCTACTTTGTTTACAAAGCCGGAATTATTTAAATCAATGATAAATTTATCTAGAACATTTTTATTTTCAACCATAATGGTTATAGAATATATTTTAAATTCACTTTTGGTAATGGTTGTAACTGAATCAATCAAGATATTATTAGCTGTTGCAAGGGTAATAATATTTAATAGATTATCATCGGTATTCGTATAGATTAATAAATCAGTTGGGAATTTCTTAGTAATATCTTCATTCCATTTAACATTAATTAATCTTTCATCTAGATCGAGAATATTTTTACAATTACTACGATGAACCGTAATACCAGATCCTTTGGTAATATAACCAATAATATTATCACCAGGAATTGGTTTACAACAACCACTCAAGGTTACTTTTATTTCATTCATGCCTTCGACTAAGACATCATTTTTAATGGTCGCTTTTTTTATTCGACTACTACTCTTCTTAAGAATTTTATCAGCTGCATTTTCTTTTTTAGTAATTAAATGCATAACATTGGAAACAGCATATTTTCCTGAACCCAATGAAATATATAGATCATCTAAATCTTTCAATTTAAGATTATCTAAAATAAGATCTAAATATTTATCTAGGGTTTCATTTACTCCCAAGTCTCTACGGCGTAAGGCCTTTTCAAAGATTTCAGCCCCTTTAGAAAGATTTTCATCTTTTTCTCTTTTGGTGTAGAAAGCTTTGATTTTATTTTTAGCATGACTGGTAACAACAAAGTTTAACCAATCTTTATTAGGGCCTTTAGATAGTTTACTGGTATTTACTTTAATGATATCACCAGTTTTAAGGACATAGTCAAATGGGACGATACTGTCGTTCACAATAGCACCAATCATTTTATCCCCTACTTCACTATGTACTCGATATGCGAAATCGACGCAAGTGGCACCATTAGGAAGCTCGATAACATCTCCTTTAGGGGTATATACATAAATGGAATCGTTGAAAAGAATATCTTTTTTGACATTACTGATAAACTCTTCTGGGGTACTAGCATCTTCATTAAGCTCAATGATACTTCTAAAGATTTCTAGTTTTTGTTCCATTTGATCTTTATTATTAACTTTTTTATTTTCTTTATATGACCAGTGGGAAGCAATACCATATTCAGCAATCCTGTCCATTTCATAAGTTCTTATTTGAATTTCAAAGAGTTCACCATCAATGCCAAAAACAGTGGTATGAAGAGATTGATAAAGGTTAGTTTTAGGCATGGCAATATAGTCTTTGAATCTTTTTGGAACTGGTTTATATTTTGAATGAATTAAACCTAGAGCTAGATAACATTCTTGTTCCGTATTAACAAATACACGCAATGCTAAAATATCATAAATATCTTCAAATTTCTTGCCTTTATTCATTTTATTGTAGATACTGTAAATACCTTTACTACGGCCTTTTATTTCATGGGTAATATTATGTTCTGTCAAAAGGTTACTTACTTCATCTAACATTTTACCAACAGCTTCATCACGTTCGGTTTTCTTTAGATTTAGTTTTTCAACAATGTCATAATAGGCATCAGGGTTTAAGTATCTTAGGGAAAGATCTTCAAGTTCTGATTTTAATTTATACATACCAAGACGATGAGCAACGGGTGTTAAGATTTCTAAGGTTTCCTTGGCTTTTCGTTTTTGTTTAGCTTCCGATAAGACATATAAAGTACGCATGTTATGAAGTCTATCGGCTAGTTTTACAATTAAGACTCTAACGTCAGATGAAAGTCCTACCAAGATTTTTCTTTGATTGGCAGCCATCTGTTCAGAATCTGAAGTGAATTTTAAACGATTAATTTTAGTGACACCATCAACTATTTTAGCAACATTTTCACCAAATAAATCTTTGATTTCTTCGTAAGTACTATCAGAGTCTTCGATGGTATCATGTAGTAATGCTGCAGCGACAGCTTCAGCATCGGCATTAACATCGGTTAAAATCCACGCGACATTTAGTGGATGGGTAATATAATCATCCCCAGTAATGCGTTTTTGAGAAAAATGTTTTTTATAGGCATACTCATAAGCATTCCTAATAAGACTTAAATCTTCAGGAATTTCATCATATTCTTTTACTTTATTTAGTAAATCTTCAATACTAATGTTTTCAGTTTTAACACTCATGATTACACCCACTTTCTTTTTTAACAGTTAATACCTCGTACTTTTAATTCTTGTACTTCATCGTCATCATCATCTTCTTTTTTAGGCTTCATAATTCTTTTCTTTTCTAAGAATGCCCATAACATATTTGAAACGAAGATAGATGAATATGTACCAGCAATAAAACCTACGAGTAAGGCAATATTAAAGGTAACAATTTCACGTGAACCAAAGAATAAGAGAATAATAACTGGAATAATTGTCGTAATTGTTGTAAGAATAGTTCTTGTTAAAGTACGACGAATACTAGTATTAACTAATTCATCAATTTCTTTTGGATCAATAATACTATTTTTATACTTAGATTTATATGTTTCTCTAATAATATCAAAGGTAACAATTGTATCGTTGATACTATAACCTATGATGGTTAAAATAGCCGCAATAAAGATTGAATCAATTTGAATCTTAAAGATGCTAAAGAATAAGAATGTAAATAGAACATCATGGATTAAAGCAACAATACCACTAATCGCATAGTTAAATCTAAAGCGAACAGCAATATAGATAATAATTCCAATACTAGCAATTAGTAATGACTTAACGGCATTTTTAACTAATTCTTGTTTTACTACTTTACTTACAACGTAGATATCACTGTTGAGATTATGTTCATCTTTTAAAGTACTTGTCAAATTAGTAATTGATTCTTTTTCTAATACTTCACTAATGATTATAGTTAATTCTTTATCACTGATACTAGTCTTTTCAATATTGTAATTATTATCTTTTAGAAGATTAGTTACAACTGTTTCGGTATTACTTTTAGGACTAGCAATGGTAATACTAGTACCACCACTAAAGTCAACTCCGTAATTAGCACCAGTTGTTAAGAAGATAATAACTCCTACGACTAGTAAGACTAAGGTAACACCAATGAATTTCATTCTATGTTTAACAATATTTAATTTTTCAAATGGAATATGAATATTTTTATCTTTCTTTATTTTGTCTTTATTAATACCAATAAACAAGCCTAATTTATCATCAAAGATATGTGTTTTAACAAATAATTTTAAAATAAACTTAACTAGGTATACCATGATAATAATCGTTGTAATAATCGTGATAATTAACATCGTAGCAAAGCCTTTGACAGAACTTTCACCTAGAATAAACATAATGATGGCGGCAATAATGGTCGTTACATTAGCATCGATGATACTAGTAAAACTACTTTTATTACCTAAATCATATGCTTCAGACAAGCTTTTACCAATCAGTAAATGTTCTTTTACTCTTTCAAAACAAATAACATTTGCATCGACGGCCATACCAATACCTAGAAGCATGGCGGCAATACCTGGAAGGGTTAAGACGCCATCGATTAGATAAAATATACCAAAGGTCATAAAGGTATATAAAACTAAGCCAAATGAGGCAATAAAGCCAGAGAAGCGATAAAAAGTAATCATTAAAATAATGACGCAAATTATACCAATAACACCAGCGGTTAAAGTTTTAGTTAATGAGTTAGCTCCAAAGGCAGCTTCAACTGTTCTTGATGATATTTCATTTAATTTAGTTGGTAGAGCTCCGGAATTAATAAGTTCTACTAATGAAGTTACTTCTTCTTTGGTAAAACTTCCTTGAATAATAACATCGCTAGCAAAAGCACGTTCTACCAAAGCGGCTGATAAGCAATGAGATGAACTTGTTCCACAACCACCACGACCGTTTTCAGCTTTTCTTTGTTCGTTACGATATGAATCAGTTGTTTCATCGTAATCCAACCAAATAACCATAACATTATTAGTCATATTTTTAACTTTCTTAGTGGCTTCATAGAATGCATCGGTATCTTTTATTTTTAAACTAACCGCGGGACGATTATATTCGTCTTGTCCTACTCTTGCCTCACCACCTAAAACATCACTTGTCAAAAGCAAATTATCGTTAGCATCTCTAAATGATAAGACCGCTGTTGAAGAAATAGTATTTCTCGCATCATTAGCATTTTTAATACCAGCTAATTTAATGCGAATACGGTTATCTCCTTCAATGGTAATTTCTGGTTCGGATACCCCTAAGACATCTATTCTTTTTAAAATAGCTTTATATGTTGAATACAACATATCATTAGTTAATTCATCTTCGCTATTCAATGGTTCTACTTCATATAATACCTCGAAGCCACCCTGTAAATCTAATCCAAAATTAATTTTATTAATTAACGGACTAATAAAATAGCAACAGATAAATGTAATAATTAGAACAATGATTGTTCCAATGATAAAGTTTTTCTTTTTCATTATTTTGCTCCTTTTATGTTACTTGTATCTAATGTGATGATATCATTAACCATTTCTGATATTGTAAGATTATGACTTCTACGCCATTTATTGATGGTCAAATATTTCCAAATGTCTTCATCGGTTACATCATTATAATCATTTATTGATAACAAACGATGCTTGACATTGAAAACAGGGATTAATGCCAAATATAATTCTAATTGACTATTATATTCCATAATATCACGCCTTTATTTAATTATATAACAAATAACATAGTTTTTACAAGGTTATATTTGTAATATAATGATTTTTATTATATACTTATTTTAGGTGACGTATGAAAAAGTTTAATATGATGGATGAACCATTTAAATGTGAAAATTGTGGATATGAAGTTAAGGCATTAAATTATACTGCTAGAGATCACTGCCCTAATTGTCTCTATTCAAAACATGTTGACATTATGCCCGGAGATAGGCAAAATACTTGTCAAGGTTTAATGAAGCCAATGGGTATTGAAAAATATAAAAACACTTATAAAATAATTTATAGGTGTTCGAAATGTCATCAAATTCATAAAAATATTATGGCTAATGATGATAATTATGATTTAATCATTAAACTTTCTGTTAGCGAAATTTAAGATTAGTTAGCATATCGCCAAGCATTGGTAAAACAAAAATAAATGCTAATAATATTAAAGCAATGATAATTACCGTTTTCAATTCTTTACTAACTGGAACGGTAACTTTTTTTTGCCCTGTTGCCAATTGAACATTATTGGTAATTTGTTGATCGTTAACATATTTTGGTGGTACATCCATATGATTATATGCACCATTGACATTCATATCGTTTAGATGGTTAGCAGAATCGTTTGCTTGCATCTGCTCTGGCGTAATACTTATGCCTTGCGTTGGCTCTTCGGCTACACGAGTTGGTGCTGCTTCGACCTGATTATTATTTGGTACATTTACCGTTGATGGAGAAACTGGAGTCGGTTGTACCATCATATTATTAACCGGTTGTGGAGAAACCACTTGGTTGTTATTTACTTGACCCATATTATTGTTTACCGGAATACTATTCACTAATGGATTAGGAATACTGGCATTATTACTATTTTGATTATTATCCATAATGCCTCCTTACATATTATTGTTATTGTTTTGTTGTGGCCCAAACACGAACCCAACAGGAGTTGGATTAACTGGTTGTGGTGGGGTTATGGGATTTGGAACCGTGTTGCCGGATGGATTTGGAATTGGCGTAGGTGTTGGAACTGGTTGTGGCATCGCATTATTCATTGGCATATTTACTGGTTGTGCACCCACAAAATTATTCGCTTCAGGCATTGGGGCAGCCATCATTTGGGGCTCTCCAGCAGTTGGTTGCATTATCATTTGTTCTGGCATTGTTTGAACTGGTGCCATTGGCTCTACCGGCTGTGGCACACCTACCATATTAGGTTGATTCATCATATTTACTTGAGGAGTATTGTTAGGAACCATAGGTTGAGGTGCTGCAAAATTATTTGCTTCAGGCATTGGTGCAGCCATCATTTGAGTCCCTCCAACAGGTGATTGCATCACTATTTGTTCTGGCATTGTTTGAACTGGGGCTATTGGCTCTACTGGCTGCGGCATACCTACCATATTAGGTTGATTATTTACAGGTTGTGGCATTACGCCCATATTATTACCCATTGGTTCGACAGGTGCTGCAGGCATTGGATTAATGTTATTTAATTGTATATTTCCTGGAGCCATTTGATTCATACCTGGATTTGGCATTGTTCCCGGTTGATAATTAATCTGCCCTCCTACATTAGGATTATATCCTTGGTTAGTATTTACATTTGCGGCAGTCTTTTTGTCACCGCTTTTTTTCTTATCTGCCAAAAAACCAATAATAGTTATTATAATTAAAACAATTACTATTATGATATAAATATAATTATCTAGCAAAAAATCTTTAATATTCATATAATCATCTCCTCTTTATCCTACTATAATAATATCATGAAATAATGATATTTGCAATTATTTTTCAATATCAAATTTATTTAAAAAGTTATTGTCAACCATTGAGATTGCTTTAATTGAAGTATCAATTGATTGTTTATATTTGCCTTTTCTAAACAAATCTTCGGCAACATTTAAATCATCATCAATTTCTTTATATGCTGTGCGATACCTATTTCCATAAGTAATTAAATTCTCACAAGTTACAACGCTTTTCACGATATCGTTAGTTTTATTATATATTTTAAAAACTAAATCTCTAGCTGTATCGACCCTAACATTTAATACTTTAATGGCAATCGGTTTTTTAGCTAATTCCTTGATTATTTCGCGGATAGCTTCACCAGCCTCTTCTAGTTCAATAAAGTAATTATTAGGAATAACTGGTATTTTATATTCTTTTAATTTATTCTTGGAACCCTCTAAAAGATTTTGAATCATTTCTAATTGTTCTTTAGCACGCGATTCGTCATCTTTCATACTAGTAATTGATTTTAAATGAAAATCTAAATCATCTTGTAATCTAGTCAAACGATTATTTAAACCATCTAATTCCTCAGTTAGTTTGGAATAAGCAAAGGTTTTCCCTTTTCCATGTTCAAACAAAACTTTATAATCTTCATTTATTTTTTCTAAATCTTTGTTAATCATGCCAAACTTACCAACTTCTGAATCTGATAAGTCGTACGTACTTTTAATGTCATCCATTTGAATATAGATATCATAAACAATCTTATTGATACCTTCAAGTTTCTTCTTTAATTTTTTGATATTCTCTCTAAAAATATCTTTAGCATCCTTTTCTTTATCAAAACTATTAAAGATAGTATTAAAGTATTCTAATATTGTCTTTAATTCAATATCGGCATTTTCAATTTTAAACTCTTTTAAATTGTTGATGATACTAGTGATTTTATCATTGATTTCTTTGATGTTATATTCGACATTTAAATAATCTAGTGGATAGCCATCACGTTGCATACGTGAGTAAGCAACTTTCGTTTCCTCTATTTTATTAGGAATCATCATTTTAGCCATTAAAATCAAATCAGGAGTAACATCTAAATAGTTTCTTAATGTATTAATTTCATTTTCTAAATCGACGACTAATTTTTCAACTGATACATAATCATTACGATCCATATAAGTTTCAAATTTCTTAAATCCTTTGTCAATCTTAGTTAATTCATTCTCAATACTTTTTCCTAGTTCAGCATAATCTTTTTTTCGACGCTCATATTTATTTTCACATTCACGATAAATAGCCTTTAATTTAGTAATAACGGAACGGTTTCGCTCTTCAGAATTAGTAATGACTTTTATTTCTTCCAATAAAGTATCAGTTTTTTTCTTTAACTCTTCTAAATTTATTTCAATATTAGCAATCTTTTTTAGAGCGTTTTTATAGTCTTTTCTTTCAACAAGAAAATCAGCTTCGGTTATTAAGTCAGTTAAAGCATCAATTTTTTGAGTTTTAATTTCATCAATTGTTTCATCCCAATAAGCAAGTTTTTCTTTTAAATCATCGGTTTTAACTAATTCTCTAACTTTTGATAATTCACTTAAAATGGGTACGCCAATAAGGCTATTCTTTTCAAGGTCTAATTCTTCGATGGTTCTCTTATAATTCTTTTTCTTTCTAACATTTAAAAGAATTAGGATAACAATCATAGTAATAAACAACACAATAAAAACAATTACTGGTAATAGAATCTTACTATTCATGTTATCACTCCCTTACATAGTATACATAATATATTTTATCATATTTTTTAATATTTTAATAGTAGTTTTTAAAAGAAAAAGTGTAATATTTTTACACTTTTAATTCCAATGCCATTCTCTTACCTCTTTCATATCAATACCATTTTTCATGATATACATTTTATGTTCAATTAATTTGTTACGACATTCTTGGATTAATGCCGCACTACGATTGCCTAATTGTGGTAAATATTTTAAGGCATCAATTACTAAATGATACCTATCTATTTTATTTTGAACTTTCATATCAAATGGCGTTGTAATAGTTCCTTCTTCAATATAACCATGAACATGTAAATTAGTATTCGCTCTTTTATATGTAAGTTGATGAATTAAATCTGGGTAGCCATGAAAATTAAAGATAATTGGTTTATCTTTGGTGAAGATTGAATCATATTCTTCGTCAGTTAAACCATGCGGATGTCTATCACTAGATTGTAACTTCATCAAATCTACGACGTTAACCATTCTGATTTTTATTTCTGGAAAATTTTCTCTTAGAATTGAAATGGCTGCCATAGTTTCTAATGTAGGAGCATCGCCACATGATGCCATCACAATATCTGGTTCATGTCCTTCATCATTAGAGGCAAATTCCCATATGCCGACACCTTTAGTACAATGTTTAACGGCTTCATCCATCGTTAGCCATTGTGGACTAGGATGTTTTGAAGCAATAATTACATTAATATAATTTTTACTCTTTAAGCAATGATCCATACATGATAATAAACAGTTAGCATCTGGTGGTAAATACATTCTTGAAATTTCAGCTTTTTTAGTGGCTATATGATTTAGGAAGCCTGGGTCTTGATGGGTATAACCATTATGATCTTGTTGCCATACGTTAGAAGATAAAACATAGTTTAAACTAGCAATTGGTCTACGCCAAGGAATATCATTACATACTTTTAACCATTTAGCATGTTGACTAGTCATCGAATCGACAATTCTAATGAATGCTTCATAACTATTAAATAGACCGTGTCTACCTGTTAATAAATATCCTTCAAGCATTCCTTCACACATATGTTCTGAAAGAATACTGTCAATTACTCTTCCATCAGTTGACAAGAAATCATCAGTTTTAAGTTTCTTATCAATCCATCTACGATTAGTTTTTTCAAAGATTGCTCCCAAACGATTAGAAAGAGCTTCATCGGGACCAAAAATACGGAAATTCTTTTTATTTAGTGAAATAATATCACGTAAATATTTTCCAACTTCAGTCATATCGCTTTTTAAGACACTTCCGGGATATGGTACTTTAACTTGATATTTAGTGAAATCAGGCGTAACTAAATCACGAAGTAACAGTCCACCATTAGCAACCGGGTTAGCACCCATGCGTTTATTACCTTTAGGAATAGTATCTCTAATTTCTTTAATTAATTTACCATCTTTGTCAAATAATTCTTCAGGATGGTAGCTTTGTAACCATTTTTCTAAAACATTTAAATTCTTTTTATGTTCTTCATCTACTTGTAATGGTATTTGATGGGCTCTAAAAGTACCCTCTATTTGTTTGCCATCGACAATATTTGGTCCAGTCCATCCTTTAGGAGTTCTTAAGATTATCATTGGCCATATAGGTCTTTTGACACTATTGCCCTTTTTAATATTGCGAATATCTTTAATGACGTGATCTAAAGTCATCGCCATTTTCTTATGCATTTCCATAGGAACTTCGCCTTCGACAAAATATGGTTTATAACCATAACCTGTAAATAATGATTCTAGTTCATTATCGGTCATTCTTCCTAAAATAGTGGGATTAGCAATCTTATAGCCATTTAAATGTAGAATTGGTAATACTACTCCATCTGTTTTGGGATTGATAAATTTATTACCATGCCACGAAGTAGCTAATGGTCCTGTTTCAGCTTCACCATCACCAACGATACAAGCAGCAATTAAGCTAGGATTATCCATAACAGCGCCATATGCATGGGATAAACTATAGCCTAGTTCCCCACCCTCGTTAATTGAGCCTGGTGTTTCTGGAGCGACATGGCTTGATACTCCACCCGGGAAACTAAATTGTTTAAATAATCTTTGTAGTCCCTTTTCATCATACGTAATATTGGGATACATTTCACTATATGTCCCTTCTAGATAAGTATTAGCAATTAAAGAATTGCCACCATGTCCGGGGCCAGATATATAGATCATATTTAAATCATATTTTTTAATAATTCTATTTAGATGGGTATAAATAAAATTTTGACCAGGAACAGTACCCCAGTGGCCAACTAATTTATGTTTAATATCATCCAATGTTAGTTTTCTTCTTAATAGTGGATTGTCTAGTAAATATAATTGGCCAACCGATAAGTAATTACTAGCTCTAAAATATTCATTTAACAAATTTAATTCTTTATTAGTTATATTTGCCATACGCCACCTCTTTCTATTCTGATAAAATTATAACAAAAAAAGCATCATTTGACAATGCTTTACATCAATAATGTTTCCAATTAGGGAACGTTTTATCGTTTTTTCTACTTTTATATTGACTTAGATATACTATTCTATTACGATGGGATTGGAACATTTAATAAGTTGGGTGGAGCCAAACTTCTTATGAAGGGAGGCGATAATATGAACAAGAAAGATTTTTTAATTTTTACT
>ONWZ01000047.1 GCA_900321645.1 uncultured Eubacteriales bacterium
ATCTAATGGTTCATCTAGCCAAGCTACTATTTGTGCTGGATGTATGGCTTTAATGGCAGCCGGTGTACCAATTAAAACGCCAGTAGCTGGTATTGCAATGGGACTTATTACCAGCGGTGAAGAGTATACGATTCTTACTGATATTCAAGGACTTGAAGATCATTTAGGTGATATGGACTTTAAGGTTGCTGGATCTAGAAAAGGTATTACGGCATTACAAATGGATATTAAGATTGATGGAATTAATAAACAAATTTTAAAAGAAGCTTTAGCCCAAGCTAAGAAAGCACGTATGCAAATTCTTGATAAGATCGAAGAAACTATTCCAGAACCAAGAAAAGAAGTTTCTAAATACGCACCAAAGACATGTATCTTTATGATTAATCCAGATAAGATCAAAGATGTTATTGGTCGTGGTGGAGAAATGATTACAAAGATTATTCAAGAATGTAGTAATGTTATTTCCGTTAATGATGATAAGGCAGTTAAAGTTGATCTTGAAGATGATGGACGTGTAACAATTTATCATATGGATCAAGAAATAATCGATAAAACAAGAGAAAGAATTGAAAATATCGCACGTGAAGTTGAAATTGGTAAGACATATAATTGTAAAGTTGTCGATATTCAAGATTTCGGAGCATTTGTTGAAGTATGGCCTGGTTGTGAAGGATTAATTCATATATCACAATTAGATACTTCAAGAGTTAATAAAGTAACTGATATTTTACAAGTAGGCGATGAAGTATTAGCCATTGCTACAGGTTATGATAAGAAAGGTAAGTTAAACTTATCAAGAAAAGAATTACTTTTAAAGAATAAGCCTAAAAAAGAAGAAAAAAAGGAAGAAGAAATAATTAAAGAAGAAGAAGTAAATGAATAATTTACTTCTTTTTTTATTAATAAAACATATAATATGATGGAAGTGATTTTATGAATTTTTATCCCAATTATCCAATGCCTAATATGCCAATTAATATGATTAATAACGGGATGGATGAGATAAATCAAATAATGAATAAATTGAATGAATATGAAGGAAGAATAAGGAGATTAGAACAGCGTATTATAAGATTAGAAAACGAAAAAAATAATAGTGATTATAATTATTTAGAACCCGATAATTCACTATATATGATATAGGCAAAAATCTATACACAAATACCTAGTATTCATATCATAATAATGGAGGATGAAATGAACAATAATTTTTATGAAATACCAAATGATTGGTATAGTGAATTAAATGGTAATGTTATGAATGATATGAATATGTATAATATGCCAGATATGTTTAATATGGGGCCCAATAATACGTTAAATAATTTAGCTCAACCAAAAGTAGCATTAGATCGTGGTAACTTATTTAACAATTTATATGATTCATATAAGAATTATCGCTATCGCGAATTAAGACCTAGTAATAAGAGAGAAGAATTATTATTAAATATTTTAATGCATAATTTTGCTTTAACGGAATTAGATTTATATTTGGATGTAAAGCCTAATGATACGAATATGGTTAGTTTATATAATCGATATTTAACTAATAAGAAAAACTTAGTAAATGAATTTGAAAAGAATTTTGGACCACTTACTTTAGATGGAATGAATATGGGTACTAATGATTGGAATTGGAAGAAAATGCCTTGGCCATGGGAGGGGACTAAATAATGTGGAAGTATGTTAAGACTTTGGAATATCCAGTCAATATTAAAAAGAAAGATTTAAGAATGGCGAAATACTTAGTTACGCAATATGGTGGTGCAAATGGTGAATTAGCAGCGGCTTGGCGATATTTAAACCAAAGATATACAATGCCTGATGATAAGGGGAAAGCACTACTTACCGATATTGGAACAGAGGAACTTGCCCATGTAGAAATAATTAGTACGATGGTTTATCAATTAATGAAAGATGCCACATTAGAAGAATTAAAGGAAGCTGGGCTTGATAGTCATTATGCGGAACATGGTAAAGGATTATTTCCAACCGATACGAATGGAGTGCCATTTACAGTAATGTATTTTGCTACAACTGGCGATCCAGTAGCTGATATATCTGAAGATATGGCGGCTGAGCAAAAAGCAAGAGCAGTGTACGAAAATTTAATAAATCTTACTAATGATCAAGATGTAATTGATGTTTTATTATTTTTACGTCAAAGAGAAATAATTCATTTCAATCGTTTTAAAGAATTATACGATGAATATACAAATAAAGGATATAAGTAAGTATCCTTTTTCTTTTGCTTTATAAACGAACATTTGACAAACAAACAAAAGTGTGGTAATATATATAACCGTCTTGAAAAAGGGGGAAAATATATGAAAAATTTAAAAATAAATAAGCAAAAAATAGTTAGTTTAATGCTCGCCGGTAGTATTGCTCTAAGCGCACATGGTTGTGTTAAAAGTATAAAAGAAAATAAAAGTTCTGAAAAAGAACAAGTAACTTATGAACAGACGTTAAATGATGAAAATTATAATTATTATTCATTTAATATTAAAACAAATGAGTATGGCTTTTTGAAAAATGATGCAGTGCTTTATTCAAATTTAAATATGGATAGTTCAACTTTATCTATATCTTTGGCTGAAGGTACTAAATTATATATTATATCTTCTAATGGCGACTACGATTATGCATATTATCAAGCTGACAATAAATACTATTATGTAAAAACTAGTGATATAGAGATGATAAATGATAGAGAAGATTTGTCTTATTTAGATAAAGTTGCTTATGAAGTATATATGGGATCATGGGGAAATGGAGATATTAGACGTCAAAAATTGATTGATGCTGGTTATGACTATGACAAAGTTTGTACACGTGTAAACCAAATATTAGGTGGCGCATCATATGATGTGAATAATCCAAATAATGTTTATTATGATATGGTTGATACGGCTACAAATATTAGAAATAGTAATGGTAATAACTTAGAAGTTGATACAAATAGTAGGAACTTAATGTATACTAATTGTGAAACTAACATCTATATTATCGATAAAAATGGAAATATAGATATAAAAGATATTGAACCAATGCAAGTATTTATTTTACATGGATTTTGGAATGAATACGGTATTGTATCTGGACTAGATGATGAAAAATCATTAATACCAGATGGTTGTTACGGATTAATAATATCAAATAATTTAAGTGAAGTCCCTAGAGCAGTTAATTATAGAATAATTGTAGATAAAAGCGATAAAATACTTAGAATTTATGACAACGATAGTAATCTTATATTTCAATGTCCATGTTCAATTGGTTCAGAAGATCATTCAACACCTGTAGGTATATTCCATATTTATTTAAAATTAGATTCGGATATTATGCAGAGTGAAGAATATAAAGTTAATGTAAATAATGTAATGTATTATAAAGAAAATCCAGATGATCCTTGTGTATATGCTATTCATGCAGGAGATATAACTACAAACTCACATGGTTGTACTAGAGTTTCCTATACTAGAACACTTAGACCTACTGGTCAATATAAATCTGATATTGAAATGATTTATAATGAAGCATCTGTAGGAGATGTAGTATTTAATAAAAATTAATTGAAGCAAAGGAGTTAAAATTCTTTGCTTTTTATGATACAATTCTATTGGTGGTGTTATGAGACTTAAAAATGTTAAAGGAGCTAATGATATTATAGTTAAAGGCATTTATTATGTTAGTAATCCTTATGAACATAAAGGCAAGTGGAATAAATATTTTGATAATGATAATCCAATTTATATTGAAATAGGTATGGGAAAAGGGGATTTTGTTATTGAAAATGCTAAACGATATCCAAATATTAATTTTATCGGAATAGAAAAATATGATAGTGTGATTGTTAGAGCAATCCAAAAATCCAATGAATTAGAATTAAATAATTTAAAAATAGTTAGAATGGATGCTTGCAAATTAATGGAAGTATTTGATAAAGAAATTGATACAATATATTTAAATTTCTCAGATCCTTGGCCAAAGGATAGACATGCTAAAAGAAGATTAACAAGCGAGGTGTTTTTAAACATTTATGATCAAATATTTAAAAATACAAAGCGGATTATTATGAAGACAGATAATTTAAAGTTATTTAATTATTCAATTGATAGTTTAATTAATCATGGCTATGATATTATGCATAAAACTAATGATTTAAATTGCTTAGATGAAGATAATATAATGACAGAGTATGAAACAAAATTCTATAACAAAGGTATAAAAATCAATAAGTTAATTGCTGTTAAAAAAATTCAACAAAATCAATAATATTGTTGAATTTTATTTTAACTTATGATAGAATTGTTATATATAGGATAGGAGGTATTTTATCATGGCCTTTGGAAGAAAAATAAAAGAGATTATCTCTGATGAAGAGAGTAACGAAAATTCTTATTATACCGCTGAGGCAGTAACTATGCCTACAGGTTCTGGTAAAATGATATTGTTAGAACCTCGTGCATTTTCTGAGAGTCAACAAATTGCTGATCATTTAAAGAAGAGGAATACGGTTGTTGTTAATATGAAACGTGTTACGGCAGAACAAGCAAAGCGTATTATCGATTTTTTGAGTGGAACAGTTTATGCAATTGGTGGCGATTTACAAAAGATCGGTGTAGGTATATTCTTATGTACACCTAGAAATGTTAATGTTGAAGGTTCAATCACTGATGATGATAATAAAAGACAAGAAGATATCGAAGATTAGTGGTGAATTATGAAAAGATTTAGTATCGTAGAGCGTGGTTATGATATTAATGAAGTAAACCGCTTTATTGATATTGTAATTGGCAGATTAGAAAAACTTAAT
>ONWZ01000029.1 GCA_900321645.1 uncultured Eubacteriales bacterium
CTTGAAATAATTAATGATATGGATAATATCATGAAAGATAAATTCCTTGAAACGTTTAATGAAATTAGAACAGAATTTAAAAAAGTCTTTAAAGAATTATTTAGAGGAGGTTCCGCTGATATTTATTTAACTAATCCAGATGATATCTTAGAAACAGGTATTGAACTTGAAGCAACGCCTCCAGGCAAGAATCTAAAAAGTATTCAAGCATTATCAGGTGGAGAAAGAACATTTACCGCTATCTCACTATTATTTGCTATCTTAAATGTAAGACCAGTACCATTCTGTATCTTCGATGAAGTGGAAGCAGCCTTAGATGATGCGAATGTCGATGCTTTTGGTGAATACTTAGATAAATATCGTGATAAGACACAGTTTGTAATTATTACACATAAGAAAAGGACAATGGAATATGTCGATACTTTATATGGCATAACGATGCAAGAATCAGGTGTATCAAAGAGAGTATCAGTTAAATTAGGGGATATAAAGAAATAACGAAAGGATGGGTTTTGGATGGAATATCTGAAAAAAAGGAAAAAATTTATTGATTTTGATGGTGTTATTAAAGATACTTATCATCCGCTTTTTGAAGATTATTTTGAGCGAAGAGCAAATGGTGAGTATGTCGATGATACCTTACACGTCATTAGAAAAGATTGGATATATGTCTTAGAAAAAAGCCCAATTATTAATAATGCTATCAATATCATCAACGAGTTAGATGATGTAACAATTTTGACAAGAATTCATTCATTAGAGAATGAAGGTGTCGCTAAAATTAAGGATCTACGAGCATTAGGCGCTAAATGTGATATTATTTTAGTTCCTTATACAGTAAAGAAAACCGATGTCGTTGACGCTAAGGGAAATGTTTTAGTCGATGATGCTGTCTTCAATCTAGATGAATGGGAGATGGCTGGTGGTATCCCAATCTTCTTCGATAATCGTGGTACTAACAAAGATGGTTGGGGTGTTGAAAATAAAAAATATGTTAGAACAAGGAGTTTGGACATTTTAAAGAAGTATTAGAATAAGAAGGTAGTATTATGGCAGTAGATAGTAAAAAGAAAAAAGATGAAATTGTAAAGGTAAAGAAAGAGTCTTCAAAAAAGAAAGCTTCAACAAGCAAAAAGAAAACACCTAAAGAAGAACTAACTAAGACGAATATTTTTACTGAATTTACCCAAATCTTTGAAATAAAAAAAGAAGCAAATATACTACCAAAAAAGAACCCTAAATACTACTTATTAATTATATTGATCATATTAATTGGATTAATATATTTAATGTGGCCTAAAATTACCATTTTAGGTGATAATCCGGTTACGATTAATTATAATGAAGTATATAATGATCCTGGTTATAAAGGCAAATGGATATTTAAAGATATAACTAATAAAATTAAAGTTAAAAGTAAATTAAATACCACTAAAATTGGAACATACAAAGTTATATATCAATTTAAATATAGTATTTTTAATATTAAAAAAGAAAGAACTGTGTTAGTGGTTGATAATATCGATCCACAAATTATTGTTCCAACTAAGGAAATAAATATTTGTCCAAATGATGAAATACCAGAAATTAAATTTGAAGCTATCGATGAATATGATGGTGATATTACTGATAAAGTAATTGTTAATCATTATGAAGATAAAATATTACTTGCTGTTAGTGATAATTCGAATAATACCGTGGGTGAAGAAATAACGGTCGATAGAACGGATAAAGAAAACCCTAAAATTGAATTAAAGGGGAAAGAAACAATCTATTTAAGTGTTGGTGGTAGTTATAATGAACCAGGTTATACGGCCAAAGATAACTGTGACGGAGATATTACCGATAAAGTAGAAATATTTGGTGATGTAAGCACCTCAGCTGGAGAATATACTCGTGCATATAGTGTCACTGATAGTGCAGGCAATAAAACCGAAGTCAAAAGAAAAATAGTTGTTAGAAACTATAATTTATATAATAGTGGTTCAATTGGTAATGGAGTTATCTATTTAACCTTTGACGATGGCCCTAGTGAAGGAACTACTAATCGAATACTAGATATTTTAGCCGATGAGGGTATTAAAGCAACATTTTTTGTTACATGTAGAGGTCCCGACTATTTAATTAAAAGAATGTATGATGAAGGACATACGGTAGCATTACATACATGTAGTCATGAATATAGTCAAGTATATTCATCAGTTGATAATTATTTCGATGATTTAAATAGAGTAAGTAATAGAGTAAAAAACATTACGGGCTATGATGCCAAGATAATTCGTTTTCCGGGAGGAAGCTCTAATACAATAAGTAGAAACTATAGTTATGGAATTATGAGCACCTTAACGGGAATGGTATTAGATAAAGGATATCGTTATTTCGATTGGAATGTTGATTCCAATGATGCTGGTGGAGCAGGAAGTAGCACACAAGTATATTACAACGTTATCAATAATTTATCCTATAGTAGATCAAATGTTATCTTAATGCATGATATTAAACCACAAACAAGAGATGCTTTAAGGGATATCATCCAGTATGGTAAACAAGAAGGTTATTTATTTGGTAAATTAGAAAATGATACCTATATGATAAGACATAGTGTCAACAATTAAAGGAGATTAATATGGAAAAAACCAATAAGA
>ONWZ01000050.1 GCA_900321645.1 uncultured Eubacteriales bacterium
GGAGTAATTGATGCCGAACGTAAATATTTAGATGGAATGGGTGCACAATATGATAGTGAAGTAATATATCATAATATGATTAAGGAATTAGAAAGTAAAAATGTTATATTTATGGATACTGATAGTGCTTTAAAAAAATATCCCGTTCTATTTAAAAAATATTTTAATACTTTAGTTAAATATGATGAAAATAAATTTACGGCTTTAAATGGGGCTGTCTGGAGTGGGGGTACATTTATTTATATTCCTAAGAATACAAAATTAGATCGACCACTACAAAGTTATTTTAGAATTAACAGTAAGAATATGGGCCAATTTGAAAGAACATTAATTATCGTCGATGATAATAGTGAACTGCATTATATTGAAGGATGTACTGCTCCGACATATACCGAAGATGCCTTACATGCAGCAGTTGTCGAAATATTTGTCGGTAAAAATGCTAAATGTAGATATACCACCATTCAAAATTGGTCAACTGATGTTTATAATTTAGTAACAAAAAGAGCAATTGTCGATGAGAATGGTTTAATGGAATGGATCGATGGTAATGTGGGTTCTGGCACTAATATGAAATATCCATGTTGTGTCTTAAATGGTCCATATGCAAGAGGAAGCTGTATTACGGTTGCGGCAGCTGGTAAAGGTCAAGTCCAAGATACAGGGGCTAAAATGATTCACCTTGCACCATATACAAAAAGCAATATTGTTTCTAAATCAATTGCTTCAAATGGTGGCAACGCTACCTATCGAGGAACTGTCAGAATCAGTAAAAAAGCCAATAATTCGGTAGCCAATGTTAAATGTGATACCATTATCTTAGATAAAGATTCCAAGAGTGATACGATTCCAACTAATATTGTCGACAATAAAACATCTTATTTAGAACATGAAGCAACTGTTTCTAAAATTGAAGAAGATAAATTATTTTATCTAATGAGTAGAGGACTAGATGAAGATAAAGCTAAAGAATTGATTGTTTTAGGCTTTGTCAATGCTTTTAGAGAAGAGCTACCAATGGAATATGCCGTTGAATTAAATAGATTATTAAGTACGACGATTGGAGGTTTTTAATGAAAAAATTTTTGTTTGTTTTACTTATTCTACTATTGATATTTGGAGGGATTATTGTTTATCGTAACTATTTTAATAAAGGTATTCCTAAACTAACGTTGGAAGAAGAAATAGTCGATATCGATTCACTAACCATTTATGGAACATATCTAAATATGCATGGTAGCTTAGTTAAAGATAATAACTTAGATTTAGTTCTATATGATGGAGACTTTAAAAACTACGAAATCAATAAAGATAGTGGTGGCTTTAATTTATCAAAATACATCAATAAAGGAATGTATTTAGAGAACATTCCCGTTGGTACTTATTATTTATATTTAAGAAGCAGCCATAAAGATGAAAAAGATAAAGATGTCTATAAATATTATGGTCTAAACAACAAGACCGATTATAAAGAGACTACCTATTATACTTTTATTGTAAATGGTAATAAAATCGTTATTGATAGTGATGAAGAATATGGAACAATCAGATTTAGTGTAACTAAGAATAATGATGCGGATATCTATGATATCGTTATTGATCCCGGCCATGGTGGAATGGATGGTGGAGCTTGTAGAGGAAGCAACTGTGAAACTGATTTTACGATGCAAGCAGCCAATATGTTAAAAGAAAAATTAGAAGCGAATAACGTTAAAGTAAAACTAACCCATGAAGAAGGCCAGTTAAGTAAAAATGAAGTCTTACAAGATTATGGTGAACATGGCCGTGCAGTAATCAATCATGAAGTACACGCCAAATACTTAATATCAATTCACCTAAATAGTAATGGTTCAAGTAGTGTGCATGGCGTTGAAGTATATGCTCCAATGAATGTTGATTATACTTTTGCAAAGAATTTGGTTAATAATATTACGAAAGAAGCTAATACAAGTTATTCAAATAATCGAGTAAGTAGAATATATGATGGGGTCTATTCTAGATTATTCACCGAAAGTGATGTTAAATCTTCAATTGACGAATATAATACTAAAAAATTAGAACCATTCGATTTTAGTACGAATGCTAACTACTACTATATGATTAGAGAAACCGGGGGAATAATGACTGGGGCTTATGTCGACAATCGAAACGAACCAAAAATTAAAGAAAATCCATATTATAATAGCAACGTTGGTAGCGAATCATATTTATGTGAACTTGGTTATTTAACCAATAGTACTGACTTAGAAAATATAAAAAATAACTTAGATAAATATGTAAGTGCAATCGCCAATACATTTTTAAGTATTTATTCGCCTGAAGCGTAATATGTAAAATTTGCGTTAAATTTTAGAAAAGTCAAAAATTACTTTGACTTTTTTTGTTTTACTTATTTTTTCCTTTTACTGAATGAAAATATCATCTAAATTTTAAAAAACAAGATGGGGAGAAACTGCTGATAGAGCTATTTTTTAGATAATCGTTTTGGAAAGTTACGATTTTATATTTCTCAAATTTGTATCTGCATTTTGATTATGCTATTTTGAAATTGAAAGGAGGGATAACCATGATAAATCAAATTATGCTTGTTGGAAGATTAGTTAAAACACCGGATTTGTTTATTACTGAGACTGGTAGAAAAGGTTCATTTATTACTTTAGCAGTGGGACGTCCTTATAAAAATCAAGATGGCGAATATGAAACTGATTTTATCGATTGCACCCTATGGACGGGTGTTGCCGAGAATACCGCTGAGTATTGTAAGACTGGTGATATTATTGGGATTCGTGGAAGGATTCAAACAAGAATTGCCGAAGATGAGAACGGTTTCAAACAGAAAATAATGGAAATTGTCGCTGATAAAGTAACCTTCTTATCATCTTCAAGTAATAAGAAAAACAATAGCGATGAAGCAAATAGTGAAATTGAAACAACTAATGCCGATAGCGAATCTGACAAAAACAAGAATAAGGCTGATAAAAAGAAATAGAATTAGGAAGGATAAGAATTATGTTTATAGGTTATAGATTAAAATTGCTAAGAAAGCAGTATCATTTAAGTCAATTTGATTTAGGAAGATTATTAGGTGTATCAAAAGTATCCGTTTCAAGCTATGAAAAAGGACTAAGAAATCCAAGTATGCAAAC
>ONWZ01000117.1 GCA_900321645.1 uncultured Eubacteriales bacterium
ATATAAAATATACTTAACATAAATATAGCATCCTAATATACTTCTTTCATGAGCATGCGTAATTGATGAAACATTTTTTACTATTTCTATTATTTTAGTATCATCTAATTTTTTATAATAACAATATAAAGCAATTGGTAACATTCTCATAAGTGATCCATTACCATTATCTCCTACATTTGTTCCTCCACATTTTGTTGCATCTATATGTTCATTCCAATATCGCATTAGAGCATATTTAGTAGTTATTCCTATATCAAATACATTATTAGTGGCAGTATAATCAGCATGATTTATCCAATTACAAAATCTTTTGGCTATATCATCATAATTTATATTGCCATTTTCTTTTATTATCGAATCCATTGTTGCAAGTGTCATTGATGTATCATCAGACCATGTTCCTTCTGGTTCATCATAACTAACGTAACCTATCATCGTAGTAACTGGATTATTCATAAGTTTATTTCTACTTTGAAATTCAACTGGAACACCCATTGCATCTCCAATTACAAATCCATATACCGAGTCTTTAATAATTGACATAACTATATCCTCCCTATTTTTCTAATTGCTCTTGCTTCAATTTGTTTTATTCTAGTAGTTGTTAAATTAAAATACTTAGCAGTTTCATCAATTGAATGTTCTATTCCATTAAATAATCCAAAACGATATTTTAATACTTCTACGTCTCTATCATTGAATACTATCAAATTATCTTTCATTTTTTCCTTTGTTTCTTCTGTAATATTCGGAATATAATTATCATCTTCTAAACTAATATCTTCATTTATAAATTCATTAATCTTTTCTATTACATCAGTTGCTGTAGCTAATGCATTAATTGTAAGCATACTTAAACTTGGGGGACAATCTATAATAATATAATCGTAATTGCTTTTTATATTTGATAAACAATTTTTTAAAGTATATTCTCTACACATTGCATAAGCAAGTGAAGTTTCTAATGCCGACAAGTTTAAATCTGATGGTATCAAATCTACTTTTTCATTATGATGTAATATACATTCATTTATTTGAATACTTTCTTCATTCATTGATTGTTCCATTAAATTGGTTATAGTCAAAGGTATTTTATCTTGGTCATACCAACCAGCATAAGTTGTTAAATTACTTTGAGGATCTAAATCAATTAATAAAACATTCTTATTTTGTTTTGCCAATGCAACACCTAAATTAAAAGTTGTTGTTGTTTTACCAACACCACCTTTTTGATTTGCTATTGCAATTATTTTACAATTTGGCATTTTATCACCTCCTATCTAGCCAATCATCTTTATAATTATTTTTTTCTTCTGGATATAATTCATCTGGCATATTAGCAAATTTATTAAAATTATATTCGAGTGCATTTTTTAGATAACCATATCTATTTATTATTTTATTGCCATCCTCATCAATATAATTTCTTAAATTAACTTTATTAATAATATAATTAATTGAAGCATATAATTGCTTATATGATTTTCCATTCTCTAAGTATTTTTTAAATAAATCATCATAATAAAATGTTTCAGTATCAAATTCATTGGCGTAATTCATTTGAATTAATTCTATAGTTAAAATATTATGTTGTATTTGTTCATCGTTTTTTTTAGTATTTGGTGCTTCGCTTTTATCTATATTATCTATATTATCTATTTTGTTATTAGTATTTATTATATTAGTATTTATTTGTAGCGGGTTATCCGCATTCGGTTTATCCGTATACGGAAAATCCATATACGGTGGATTTAGCGTTTTATTTGGCTCTATTAAAGGCTTTTCATAAATTAGATAATTATATCCAAACTTACCTTTTTCTGTTCTATATGGCTCTATAATTAAGTAATGATAGGTTTTTAATTCATTTAATGTACTTCGTATAGCATCTTTATTTTCTTTGCATATTGAAACAAGCCCTTTTAATGAATAATCCCAATCATCTGGTAAACTAAGCATAAAAGATAATAATCCTTTAGCTTTTAGTGATAAATTTTTATCTCTTAAATGAAAATTACTCATAATGGTAAAGTCTCTATTTTTATTAATCTTAAATGTTGCCATTACTTACTCTCCTTCAAATAAAAAAACACTATACTTTTTGTATAATGTTTAATTTAAAATTATATTTATATTTCTTTCATTATTTTCAAGAATACCTATATCAATCCTATTAATAAATATATCAATAATAAATTTATCCATAAAGAAATCTTTCGTTGAGATATTTTTTTGTCTAGCAAATGAATAAATCTCTTTTAGTATTTTTTCTATTTCTTCTAATCTTGATTTATAATTATCAATTCTTTTTTTTAAATCATTTATAGTAATTTCATTATATAAATTCATATTATTAATTGTAGATAATTTTTTTTCATAAGACAAAATTAATTTATTTAACTCACTTTTTTCTTGTTTTAAATACAATCTATGTGTTTCTATTCTTTCATCTTTTATTACTTTTAGATATTCTTCTTGAACTTTTTTAACATCTAAATTACATAATATATCTTGTTCTACAAAAAAGCTTACTACATCTCGAAGTTCATTATATCTTATTGCTAACTTATTTTCGCATTCATATTTATGATTTCCTCTTTTATCATAACAAGAGCATCTTAAATATTTCACATTTCCATCTTTACAAATAGATGTTTCAATTGTAAATGGCTTAGCACAAATAGAACAAAATACTTTGCCACAGAATTCATTTCCATTATGATCATAAAAATCACGACCTGAATTTGTAATTTTAGCATTTAATCTATCACGTGTTGTATCCCATAAATATTTATTAATAATAGCTTCATGTGTTATTTGGTTCGTATATAAATATGAACCTGTGTATACTTTGTTTAGTATTATTTTTCTAATTGTACCTTTTTTCCAAATTGAAGATTCTAATTCGTCATAATATTTTATATATTCATTTTTCTTGGCATATTCCGCTGGTGAAAGTATCCCTCTGTCATTTAAGTAATCAGCTATAGTTGTAAATCCATATCCTTTATCATATAAATCAAAAATAGTATATACAACATGTGAAGTTTTTTTATCTATTATTAATTTATTGCAAGTTTTATCTAAAATATAGCCATATGGAATACTCTTTCCTATATATTCTAAATTTTGTTTTTTCTTTTCTAGTTTTTCTCTACATTTAATTGAAATTAATTCTCTAGTTTGTGGAGTTCTCATAACATTTTTTCTCCCTACGCTTATAAATAATTTCAGCTATTGCTTTTTCTATATATAATTTATCAGATTTTATTTTTAAATCTAACTTATTTTTTTTGCAATTTACATGGTAAGATATTCTTTTCATCTGATAACTCCAGTTATTGTATATGAGCGAACTTTTCTTCTATTTATTTGAACTACACCACATTTATTTAGCTCTGTTATTTTTCGAGGTTTTCTTTTATTGTATTCGCTTCTAATTTTTTCTTTCTTTCTTCGAACTTCAATTCTTCCTAAAATTATTGGTTTGGACTCAAGATTCATAACATTTATTTCTTCTTGTGTAGCTTCTTCAGATATTGATATAACAATCCAATCATTAGAATTAAAGTATTCTTTCATTTCTCCATATCTAAGGAAACTGTTTAGTGGATATTTTTCTAAGTCATTATCATCGAGTGATATATAATACTCAATATATAAATATCCTCCATCTTTTACTGATTTTTTCAATTTTTCAATCTTATCTTTTATAGGTATATCTTTATTCTCATCTCTATCAAAACTTCTGCAAGCTGCTACATATCCAAACTTTTTATCATTGTTTGACTCGTAAAAATTTTCATTATGTAAATCTGCATTTTCTTCTAAAAATTCTAGTTGTATTCTATCAATTAATCCTAATGTTGTTTTTTCTTTGTAAACAATATCATTATTTTCAAGATTTTTTATTGGAGTAATTAATTTACCTCCATACATTAATATGTGACTTGGTTCATATATGGTTGTACTTACTCCTAATCTAAGAGGGCACATACCAAGGCGACCATCTTTGTCATCAACAACAAGAAATTCGTGGTTATATAACTCCTTGTTATGTTTCCAATGAGCTACCCTTTTCCTATATATTTCTGGACAAGCACCAAAAACACTATAAGATCTAATTCTTAACGATTTCATTATTATCCTCCAATTTATTTTATTTTTGCTTTTCTCTTTTTTTTAAAAAGCCCTTATTTTATATGATTTCGTTAATTATTCTCATTGGTTTGTTCATTATTACTAATCTTATCTTTATTTTTTATTTACCTTCGCCAATTAAACATTTCGTGGCCTAATGCTCCGAATGTTTTATTATTACTATCAATATAAGTAAGCGTGGCTACTCCTCTTATAGTGTCTCTCACATATAATCCTGTGCGATATTCATTATCTTCTTTATAGAGATTAATTGATATCGTATTAAGATTATTGCCTCGCTTATAAGTAATATTTACAATGGGAGCATTTATTTTATTAATAACTTCTTGCATATTTTTTACTGAATTAATTTCATATTCGTTAATCTTTAATATTTTATCACCTAATTGTAATTCACTTTCAGTTAAAATATTATGATTATTGATATTATAAGCTCCAACGATAATGACATTATTAGCTTTTAATTCAATACCAATGTTTTTACCACTAGCCATAATATAATCGGAGTATGCAAATACTGATATGGGAAATAAGAGGTAAATAAGAAGCATATACAAAGTAAGTTTTTTCATAGTCTATCACTCCTTAAGACTACATTA